>JAITQI010000146.1 GCA_031289065.1 Oscillospiraceae bacterium | reverse complement strand
TGGCCGGGGTGGCGGCCGGGCCGGCGCCCACGAAGGCGGTGCCGTCCGGCACCTGATCCCGCACGACCACGTCACGGGCCACGCCCGCGCCGTTGTTGCGCACGGTGATGGTGTAGGTGATGTCCTCGCCGGGCTCGACGATGGTGCCCGACACCGGGACGGCCTTCTTGGAGCCCGCGATGGTGCTGCCGTAGACAAAATGTTCGGTGTCATTGATGATGAGTCCGTTGCGGTAGGCGCGGTTGACCAGGGAGCGGTAACCCACGCCGGTGGGCAACGGGTCAACCGTCACGCTGAAGGTGACGCTCTTCTGCCCGCCCGCCGGAATGTCCGCCAGGGCCCAGTCGATCTGCTTGTTGCCGTTGCTGATGACGCCGCTGTCCGACACGGTGGACGCAATCAGCGTGGTGCCGTCCGGCACGATGTCTTGGATGCGCTGACCCCGGGCGATCTCCCCGCCGGGGTTGTACACCGTGATGGTGTACTGGATGGTGTCGCCTTCCTTGACGATGGAGCCGTGCTCCGGCACCGCCCGCTTGACGGCGGTCGGCCCGACGCAGCACTGCTCAAGGACGACGGTGTTCGACGATTGCCCGCCGCTGCCGAAGGCCGTGTTGGAAATCAGCCGGGTGCAGCACGAGTTGGCCGGCATGGCGTTGACCCTCACCTTGAAGGTCAGCGTGGCGGAGTCATAGGGATTCAGGTTGTCGATATACCATCTCAGGACGTTGCCGGTCCGCGTCACGCGGTTGCCGCCGGTCGCGGACCCTTCGACAAAGGTCGTGTTGGCCGGAATGGTGTCCCAAACCTCGAAAGCGCGCTCAAAACCCACCCGGCCCTTGTTGGTGACCCGGATGGTGTAAGTAATCACAGTGCCTTCGGTGACCAGCGAACCCGCTCTGGGGTCGGACTCCTTGGTCAGCTCGACGTCCGGGGGCACATTGGGGGAGAAGAACAGTCTGAACCGAGCCGTGACCGCTCTCGCGCCCGTGTAGATGTTCTGTATAGAGGTATCACTGGTCGCCCAACGCGTCGGAGGGCCCACGCTGTTTGGGGGAGACACAATCTCAAGGTCGGCGTAATAGGGCACCAACCCGTCGTTCACCATATCGGCGGGCATGGAGAAAACGTGTTCCACCACGCCGAGCACGGTGTTCACCCGGGACGTATACGTCAGCCCGGGCGTGTTCCCCACCAGGGTGTAAAACATGCTCGCGTTGTTGTTGTCCGTGACGACGACCTCGTAATGGCCGAGGGTGCCCAGCCCGTCGCTCACAAATTCCATCTGGAATTCCTGGTTGTTGAAGCTGGGCACGTGCAGCAGGCGGTTCGCCAGCGCCTGAATGAGGCGGTAATAGTCGCTGTAAGCGCCGTCATACACGTAGCCGGGGGTGAGCGCCGTCCACACAATCCGCTGGGTGGCCAGCTGATAGGAGGTGTTGTTTACAGCCGGTTTGGCCAACCCGAGGATCGCGTATTCCGCGTTCGTGAGCTGATTGACCACCGTCGCCGCCGTCATGTTGGGATAGGCGTACAGCATCTCCGCGGCGAAAAAGTCGGAGACCGTTTCGGCGTGCGGCGTCATCGTATAGCTAGACGCGAAGGGCTTGCCATGATCCGCGCAATAGCCCACGTTCAGGGCCGGCCCGCCCACAAAGGTACTGCTGTCGCCGCCGCCCTGGATCGTAAACACCGCGGGATCCGTCCAGGCCAGGGAAGGAACCACCAGTGACGCGAACTGCGCCACCACCATACTGATCACCAGCATCGCCGCGATCAGCGCCGTTTTCGCTTTTGTTCCCATAATCTTCTTCATGCTTCTATAACCTCCATCGCTTTTCGTCCGAGTTCCCAATCCTGCCGCGATTCTCTTCCAAATCAATTAGGGTTTCGAGCCGCCATGTATATCGTACCACGCCTGTGGATAAAGCGGGCTGGCGTTTACCGCCGCGCCGCTGACGTCGATGGTCTCCCCCGGGCGTACTTTGCGCGCCATCAACACAAGCCGGGCTTCGGTGAATTCATAGGTGCAGGTGGTCAGACTGAGAAGCGGATCCCCGGCCTGTACGTCCACCCCCGTTACAAAGAGGGAGCGGGCCGCGCAGTCGTCCAGGAAGACCTCTTTGTCTTCCCGAGAGAGGAAATCCGCCGTCCGCCACTCGAAAAACTGACCGTTGTCCTGCGCCGCCTCCGCGTTGGTGATAAACACGCTGAAGACGACCCAATACCCTCTCTCGTAGAGGGTGTCGAAAACGAACACGGGATTTTTCCGGTAAAAGGACAGCTGCTGGTATTCTTTCAGGCGGCCGAACATCGCGCCGCTCTTCATGTTGTGGCCGTATATGGCCAGGTTGTCGCTGGTGTGCGTCCCGGTGATGGCGTCCTGACTGTCCAGGAACAGGGTGCCCGACCGGCTGGATTCCTTGTTGAAGTTGTGGGTGAGATAGTAGTTGTCCGGCGCGAACAGCACCGGACCGTCGGCCTTGGTGCCCGGCACGGTCAGCCAGCCGACCACGTCCGGGTTTTCCGCCAGCAGTGGCTGGAAATCCCCCAGGATCGTCAGGGGTACCGCTTCGGTCAAGGGCTCCGTCCCCGGGTCGGCCGCCGCCGGAACCGCGTTCCCGCCGCCGGAGGCCGCCGCCAGCGGCAACATCAGCGTCGCCGGCCCGCCGCCCCGCCAATACAGGCTGCTCATGGAGGAACCGCTGTCGTCCGCGTACCAGTCCTCCAGCGTGCGGTAGATGATCCCCGCAATCGCCACGGCCACCATGACGCAGGCCGCGATCACAAGCAGTTTCCGGAACCCCGGCATCTTCCCGGCCGCCTCCGCGGCCGACGCCTGGTCGGTCTCCGGGAGGGTCTCCGGCTCAGAGACGGCTACCGCCGTCGGGGGCGCTTCCCTCACCGGGGGAAAAAGCGCGGCCTCGAGCGGCTCAACCGCCCGGGCAGCGTCCGCCGGAGGGGCAAGGGCTTCCGTCTGCTGAAGAAGCGGCGCGGGGTGCCCCGCCTCGGGTTCTTCGGGGGGTCTCCACACCGCCGCCCGGTCGTCGTAAGCCTCCGCGTCCGACGACTGTGTCGACTCTTCCGTCCACTCGGGCGGGAGGGCCTCGAGGGGCGGGGTTTCCTCATATGTAACGGGACGGGCGTCCCTGTGTCGCTCAATGATGGCGTAAGCCCGGGCGGCCTTGTCCGAAGCCCCCGGCACCAGGTAGAACTGCCGGTCTCCCACCGAGAAGGACAGGCCCAGGAACAGGCCGCCCTCTTCCAGGCGATCGCCCTGGCCGTCCCAAACTTTTTGCCCCGTAAACAGGCACACCGCTTCGCCTACCGCCCGCAGGGGCGTTTCCGCGTCCCGCCGCCAGGCCGGGAAGGAGCCGGTCACGACCACCGTGTCGGCCTCCACCAGCGCGAAATACAGTTCAAACGGGAAATCCCGGGCCTCTTCGACCCGGCGCACTTCCCGTCCGCCCAATGTCCGGCGGGCTGTCCCGTCGCCTTCGGGGAGGGATTCACCTAAGTATAGATGCAGGAGCTTGCCGACCTGGGCCATATTCGGAGCACCTCCTCCGCCAGAACTGGGAAGTCACCCTCCCAGCACACAAAGCAGAAAAACGCACACGTCCATCCGCCGTTTGTCCTTTGTCATCTGTCAACCAAGTTTACTGTAATCATGGTTCACACTTCGGGGGCTACAACCGTGTCCATGGGGATGTCGATCTCATTCGCCTTGAGCTGCTCCGCCAGAGCTTTGACCTCGTTGAACAGCTCCGTGCCCAGCTTGCCCTCGGTGTTTTTGGTGGCGATGAAGCCCGCCTGGCCGTCGTTGAAGCCGTGGAGGACCGTCTGCCCGCCCTTGATGGTGCCGCTCACAAGGCCCAGAGCGGTTTCATAGCAGGCCGCGTCGATCTTTTTGGAGACCGCCGCCAGCACGCTGTTCGGCGCGAGGTATTCGCTGTCCCCCATCGCCACGCACAGCCCGCCGGTCACCTTGGCCGCGTAAAGGGCGCCGTTGCCCGTGTCGCCGCCGGTGGCGATGAAGATGATATCCGACCCGTCGGACAGCAGGCGGTCGAAGCCGTCATACCCGCCGTCCCGGTTGTACGCGTTGCCCACATAGCGGGTCTCGATCTGCACCGAGGTGCCCTTTTCCTTGTTGGCGTAGGCCACACCGGCCACAAAGCCCGCTTCCAGCACCAAGCCGGGGATGTTGTAGGTGCCTGCCAGGAAGCCCACCTTGCCGGTTTCGGTCTTCCGGGCGGCGATGTACCCCGCCAGGAAGGCGGGCTGCTGGGCCTGAACGCTGGCGCTCACCAAATTGGCCACCCCGGTGGGGTCCAGGACCCCGTCGATCTGGGCGAACAGGACGTCGGGGTTCTCCTGCGCCTTTTGCTTGACCATGGCGGCGTCGTCCCCGTTGGCGTTGATGACGACGGTGAAGCCCTCGCTGAGAATCTGCTCGATGACCCCGTCGGCCTCCGCGTTGTGGGCCGCGGAGAACCACTTGATCTCGATACCGGTTTCCTTGGAGAATTTATCGGCCCCCGCCCAGACAGACTGGTTGGAGGAAGAACGCATTTCGGCGTCACACACCATGACAGCTACTTTATACTTGTCTGTGTCGTATTTGGGCCCGTCTGTACT
The DNA here is from genome assembly GCA_031289065.1 of Oscillospiraceae bacterium. Taxonomy (GTDB): domain Bacteria; phylum Bacillota; class Clostridia; order Oscillospirales; family UBA929; genus JAIRTA01. Next base: position 8,004 of record JAITQI010000146.1, on the reverse strand, counting down.
GGCGGCGGGCTGATTGCCGCACCCGGCCAAAAGCAGCGTCAGCCCCGCTAAAATCGTCGTAATAAGTCGAGAAGATTTCCCTGTCATAAAAAGACCCTCCAAAAAAAGATTTTATGCGAGAAGCCCCAGAAGAAAGCACTTCTTGCCGCCGGAAATTTATCGCGCCGCCATATAAACATACTCTACAGTTTATGATACACCAGATGTAGAAAAAAGTCAATCCGACAGCGTAAATTTTCCCCGGCGGCCGACGTGTTTTTCCCGCCTTCCGCCCGCCTGTCCGTTACGGCCCATGGCCGCCGCCGAAAACGCCTTTGCCGGGCGCTTCCCGGCCGACTTGCCCGCCCGAAAACGTCCGTCCCCGGGGCAGCCCCGGCCCCATAGCCGCGCCCCCGCGGCTTTCGTTTAGATAGATGCTCTTTCCCGCGAAGGAGCATCTATCTAAACGAAAGCATGGCCCCGCAAAACGGCAAGCGCGGCCCCCGGCCCCGCCGAAATCCCTCGCCCGCAGCGGCCTTCGCCCAGCGGTCGGCGGCCCCCAGGGGCCTTCCCGCTCCGAAACGGCGCTTTATCCTCTGTTCGCCGCCTGTATTTTTTATATCGAAAGAATTCATATCCCCCTGAACAAGGCGCCCCTCCGGCACCCCCCCCGCCTCATCCCCAGCCAAACGCCCCGGACCCGCCCCCCGAAAAAACGCGCGAACCCCGCCAAAAAAGCGCCGGATCACCCGGCGCCACGTCTTCCAAAAAATCACAGACAGCAAAAACAAACACGACGCCGGGAACGGGCTGTATACCCATCCGGCGCCGTGTGGTTATGTCGCGTATGGGGGCGCGCCTCTTCAGCCTCTTCGCCCCTCCAAACTACTTTTTCGGGTTCACAATGTCCCGCCAGTCCAAATCGCCCCGGGCCAGGCCGTGGACGAGCACCTCGGCGGTGGCGATGTTGGTGGCCACCGGGACGTTGTGTGCGTCGCACAGGCGCAACAGGGAGGCGTCCACCTCCTGCCCGGCGGGGTCGCGGAACATGATCAGCAGGTCGATTTCGTCGTAGGCGATCCGGGCGCTGATCTGCTGCTCCCCGCCCTGGGCGCCGGAAAGGAACCGGTTGACCGGCAGGCCGCAGGCCTCGCTGACCAGGTTGCCGGTGATCCCGGTGGCAAACAGCGTGTGTTTGGCCAAAATCCCCCGGTAGGCGATGCAAAATTGTAGCATTAGTTCTTTTTTTCGGTCGTGGGCCAGCAGAGCGATGTTCATGGGCGGAACCTCCAGCGAAAAGAGTGTGTGTTCAGTAAGTCGCCTGTATCCGTCTCGGTTTGACGGGGGCGGCGTGCCCTTCCAGGCGGAGGGCCATGTCGTGCATCGCTTGGCCCGCGCCGGTGCGCCCCAGCAGGGGCAGGGGCAGCCCCTGGGCCACGGCGTCCATCACGGCCACGTCCTCGGGGATGAGCCCCAGCAGGGGCAGCCCCACCAAGTCCATCGCGTCGTCCACGTTGATGCCCCCCGGGCGATCCACGGTTTTGGGGCGCAGGCGGTTGACCACCAGCCAGGTTTTGGGGCTGCGGTGCCGCTCCAACGCCTCGATGGTGCGGGCGGCGTCCCGCAGGGCGGGCAGCTCCAGGGCGCTGATCACCAGCGCGTGATCGCAGGAGGCGGCCACCAGGGAAAACCCGGCGCTCAGCCCCGCCGCGCAGTCCACAAAGCAATAGTCGCAGACGTCCTGCAACACATGGATCATCTCGTTAAACGCCGCCTGTTCCAGCCGCCCCCCTCGGACAGTCACCGGGGCGGGCAGAAAAAACAGCCCCGGCACAAGAGGATGGGGACACAGGGCCTCCCGCAGGCTGGCCGTCCCGGTCAGCACATCCTGGAAGTCCAACGCGGTGTGATCGGTCAGGCCCAGCACCAGGTCGAGGTTGCGCAGACCCACGTCGGCGTCCACGCAGACCACCTGACGCCCCAGCGCCGCCAGACAGACCGACAGCCCGGCCGCCACCGTGGTCTTGCCGGTACCGCCTTTTCCGGATGTGACCAGAAAGGATTTGCCCACAACAGACACCTCCGATATAAGAGGGTAGGATTTTACCAAAAAGGGGTAGGAAACAGGTGGGAAACAGATAGGCCCAACACCCCAGCGACCACAAAAAGCCCCCAAAAACCCCTACAATTGTCAATTATCAATCGTCAATCGTCAATTGTACACCGTTCCCCACCAACGATTATACCACAACAAACCTACCCCTGCAACTGGTTCTCCCCCGGCAGGCCGCTCATGTTGGCGGCGCCCTCGAAGTAGGCGTCGAAGATTTCCTTGGCGATAGGCGCCACCCGGGCGCCCGCGCCGCCCCGTTCCACCACGACCGCCACCGCCACCTCGGGGTCGTCAAAGGGCGCGAAGGCCACAAACACGCCGTTGGCCGGGCGGCCGTCGGCGGCTTTTTGGGCCGAACCGGTCTTGGCCCCCACCGGAATGGGGTAGCTGGCGAACACCGACGCCGCCGTACCCCCCGGCTGGGCCACCCGGCGCATCCCCGACAGGATGGTGTCCAGGGTGTCCGCCTTGAGGTCCATGGTGCCCACCACCTCCACCTGTTCGTCGTAGATGGTCTGGCTGTAATCGTAGGACTTGACCGTGCTCAGCAGATGGGGCCGGAGGCGGACGCCGCCGTTGGCCAACGTGGCCACATAGCCGCACATCTGAAGCGGGGTGAACAGGTTGTCCGACTGGCCGATGGCCGCCTGGAGCACGTCGCCGCCGTTCCAGACCTCCCCCCGCTCCTTCCGGGCTTCCGGCCCGGCCAGGATCCCCGGCCGCTCGCCGGGCAGCTCAATGCCGGTGATCGCCCCGAACCCCAGCTTGCGGGCGTATTCGTCGATGGCCTCGATGCCGGTGCGGCGCCCCACGTCGTAAAAGAAGTAGTTGCAGGACACCTGAATGGCCCGGGCCAGGTTGACCGAGCCGTGAACCCCTGTGCAGCGGGGGGTGTAGCTGGGGGCGTAATACATGTAGGTACCCGTGTCGTAGACCGTGCTTTGCGGGGTGATGGTGCCCGACTCCAGGGCGGCCAGTGCGGTGGTCATTTTATAGGTGGACCCCGGCTCATAGACGCCGGCGATGGCCCGGTTGAGCATGGGGGACATGGGGTCGGCCACCAGCAGGGCGAAGTCCTCCTGGAACCGGGCCAGGTCGAAGGTGGGATAGGACGCCATGGCCAGGATTTCCCCCGTCTTGACGCTCATGAGCACCGTCGCGCCGCCCCCCGCCAGATGTTCCTCGGGCAATCGCTCGCCCACCCCCCGGTCGTACAGCGCCTGCACCCCGGAGGACAGCGCCCGCTCCACCCGTTCCTGGAGGCGGATGTCGATGGTCAGCAGACAGTTTTGCCCCGGGGCGGGGGCGACGGAACTGACGATGTTGGTCACCTTGCCCCCCTTGGTCGTCTCCTCCACCCGCTGGCCGTCCTGGCCCCGCAGCCATTTTTCCAGCCCGTACTCCATGCCGTCCAGCCCCACCGTCTCGTCGGCGGCGTAGCCCAGGGCCTCATAGTCCCCCGCCTGTTCCTCGGGGATGGCCCCCACCCGGCCCAGCAGATGGGCGGCCACCGCCGTGCGGTATTCCCGGATGGGCACGGTGTCCACCAGCACCCCGGGGAAATCCTGCTCCCGGACAATGCCGATCAGGGCCATATCCACGTCGGCGGCGAATTGGTAGGGGGCGATGAAATAATAGGGGGCCTCCTTATTAAATAGATAGCGCAGCTCCAGCTCATAGCGGACGCCGGCCACCCGCAGCTTGGTCTCGACGTCCCATTCGGGATCGATACCGAACCGCTCGATCAGTTTTTCCATGAAGGCCGCCGCCGACAGCTCGGGCCAGCCGACCTTTTCCAAAAAGCGGGCCAGCCGGGTCTCGTCCTGGGCGGCGAGGTCAAACCGGTAGTGGTAGTACGGCCCGATCACCGGGAACCCGTCCTCATAGGCCACCCCCTGCGCCTTCATGAGCCGGGTCAGCCTGTCCAGCGCGCCGTTGGGATCCTCGGCGCTGAGCAACCGATCCCGGTCGATGCGCAAAGCGTAGCTCAGCCGGTTGACCACCAGCGGCCGCCCGTACCGATCCAGCAGCTCCCCCCGGGCCGCCGACAGCGTCACCGTGCGAACCACCCGCTTCTCGGTCTGCCGCAAATTGGCGTCCCCGTTGGTGATTTGCAGGTTGTACAGCCGCGCCGTCGCCCCCAGCAAAAACAAAAACAGGATCAAAATCACCGGCACAATACGAAAATACAACTTGAGCTTACCCAACAAAAAAACCTCCCGGTTTTTTTAATGAAAAATGAAACGTTAAAAATGAAAAATTTTAGAATCGCGCAGCGGCTCCGCAATTTTTAATTCGCCTGTGCCCCGAGGGGTATAATTCTTAATTCTTAATTGAAGTGCCCCCGGGTCAATTCAATACCAAACAAACAATAATTCAAGATGTCCATCAGCTGGGCGGGGAGGCTGTTGGCTTCGGCCAGCTGCCGGTCGGAGGCCAGCATGTGTTTCAGCCGCAGGGTTTTGATGAGCATCTGATCGGTGATCGAGGCGGGGGCCATGCTCCGCCAGGCTTCGCCGTAGTCGTGGTTTTTGCGCGCCAGCAGGGCCTTGGCCTGGGCGGCGGCCCGGTCGTAGGCGGCCAAAATGTCGGCGGCGGGCACGGCGTCCAGCCCCTCCGGCCCGGCCAGCACATCCGCCCCGGCGGGCAACCGTCCCTCCCACTTCATCAGCCCCACCAGGCAGTAATTGATGACCCCCCGGTACTCGTCCCCCGGAGTGTCCTCCACCAGCCTGTCCCCGCCGGTCTCCTCCAGCGTGCGCAACCGGGTCAGCTTGATGAAAATCTGATCCACCAGCGACACCCACCGAAACACCAGCCACGTCGGCCCGTAATCCATCAGCTTAGACGCAAAAATCCCCCGGCACTCACCCAACGTCCGGTCGAAACTGGTTGACATACCAAAACCCCGTTCCCGTCCTCTGTCTTCTGTCTTCAATTCCCCTTCGTCAGCGCCACGTTAATCTTGATCCGATTCTCCCCCGCCAGAGCCTGGTCGATGTCCACCGCGTAGTCCACTTCGACCCGGCCGCCCTCGTCGGTGAGGCTGGCCCGCACCCGGCTGGCGTTGACCGAAACGGTCAGCGGCCCTTCCCCGGTTTCGTAGTAGGACAGATGCCGGCGGCCCTGCTCAAAAATCATGTGGGAGGTCACGTCCCCCACCCGGGTCAGCACCACCCGCCGGTCGTCCACCCGCAGGGTGGTGGTGGTCTCCCCCATACCGGTCCGCTCGCTCTCCCGGTAGGTGATCAAATAGTCCCGGCCTTCCCGGGAAAACCGCCCAGGCGTGATGATCTCCACCGCCTCGGGGCTTTCAAACGGGGACTCGCTCTGCCATCCGCTGATGGAAATCACCGCCCGCTTATCCACACTGTCCCTCCCCCCAACATCATCTTTTTTCCGATTCCACGTCCGCCTTTTCCACCGGCCCGTCCAGGGGACGGCCCAGCAGCAGGGCGGCGGTGGCGGCAAACCCCGGGGGGCTGTCGCTGACAAAATACCGGCGGACGCCCCGGGCCGTGTCCGCCGACAGGGCGGCGCTCTCCCGCAGATGGGCCGCCGCCGCCCGGGCCACAGCCTCCCCGGCGTCGATTAAGAGCACGTGCGCCCCCATAATGTCCCGGAAAACGCCCGACAAAAGCGGGTAGTGGGTACACCCCAAAATGAGGGTGTCCACCCCGGCGTCCTGGAGCGGACGCAAATATTCCCGGCACACCGTCTCGGCCACAACGTCCCCCCGCCGGGCCCGCCCGTTTTCCACCAGGGGCACCAACAGCGGACAGGCCGCCGCCGTCACCTGAATGTCGGGGGCCCGGGCCTTCAGGGCGGCTTCATACGCCCCCGACGCCACGGCGGCCGGCGTGGCGATCAGCCCCACCTTCCGGTTGCGGGAGGCCTCGGCGGCGGCTCGGACAGCCGGTTCCACCACCCCCAAAAGGGGAAACTCGTAAGCCCCGTCCAACGCCGACAGCCCCGCCGTGCTGGCCGTTCCGCAGGCCACCACCAGCAGCTTGACCCCAAAGGAGCCCAAAAAGGCCACGTCCTGCCGCAAATATTTCAGAATGATCTCCCGGGACCGGGTTCCATAGGGCACCCGCGCCGTGTCCCCAAAATAGACAATATCCTCATAGGGCAACAGGGCGTCCAGCGCCCGCACAGCGGTCAGCCCCCCCAACCCGGAATCAAATACGCCAATGGGACGATTATCCATGAACCGAGAGCACCTCCCCTTTCAGTAACGGCGAACTTTGGTGAATTAAAAATGAAGACTTAAAAATTGATGTATCGCGCTGCGCACGATGATTAAATTCGCCGCGCAGCGGCTCCGCAATTTTTAATTCTTAATTCTTAATTGCGCGCTTGAGAGCGCGCTCTCAAGCGCGCCGCCACAGCACCTTCACCGGCGCCTCGACCTCCCACTTCAGCGCCCCCAGCACCTCTTGGATGATCCCCACGCTCTCCCCGCTCCAGCCATACGCGCCAAAGGCCCGGCCCACGCGTTTCTGAGGGGCCAGCCCCCGCATGTAGGACAGGAAGGCCGCCACGGTGGGCATGACCTGCCGGTTGAGGGTGGGCGAACCCACCGCGATGTACCGGGCTTCCAACAGCCGGGCCATAGCGGTGGACACATGGTGCTCTTTCAGGGAGATGATGTCCGCCTCGATGCCCTTGGCGGCCCATTCGGCGGCGATGTCCCGGGCGATGTCGGCGGTGGCCCCCCACATGGTGTCGTAGACGATGACGCCCTTGGTGGGATCGGTCTCTCCCCCCGCCCAGGCGGTGTATTTTTGCAGCATTTCGGGCAGATAGGCCCGGAGCATGACCCCGTGGCTGGGGGCGATTTGGGCGATGTCCAGCCCGGCCAGCGCCCCGGCCAGCGTCTTCACCGGCGCGCCGAAGGGCAATACGATGTTGGCGTAATAATCCCCCGCCCGCTCCAACAGGCGCTCAAGCCCCAATTGGTCGTCAAACCGCTCCGCCGAGCAGATGTGCTGCCCGAAGGCGTCGTTGGAGAAAAGGATTTTCTCCGCCCGCAGATAGGTGCTCATGCTGTCCGGCCAGTGCACCATCGGCATGAGGACGAATTCAAACGTATACCGCCCGGTGGTCAGCGTCTCCCCGGTCTTGACCACGGTCGGCTCCGAAGGCAGCGCGTCCCCGTAATAGGCCCGCAACCCCTTCAGCCCGTTGGGCGAAGTGACCACCTTGGCGTTGGGGCAGGCCTGTACCAACCGGGGCAAAGCCCCTGAATGATCCGGCTCGACATGGTTGGAAATCAAATAATCGATCCGCGCCGGGTCGATGATCTCCCCCACCCGATCCAGCAACTCGTCGGCAAAAGCCGCCCGCACCGTGTCGATAAGGGAAATCTTCTCGTCAATCACCAAATAGGCGTTATACGTCGTCCCCTCCGGCACCAAATACCCATGAAAATTCCGCACCTCCGGATCCTTCGCCCCGACCCAATACACATTCTCACAGAGCTTAACGACAGCCATAAAATCTCCCCCACCTTCTCGCGGACCTCCGCGCCCCAATTGTCAATTGTCAATCGTCAATTGTTCGTCGTCCCCGGCTCGAACCCGCAGCATTTCTTATACTTCTTCCCGCTGCCGCAGGGGCAGGGATCGTTCCGGCCCACCTTTTGGGCGGCGGTCTTGCGCACCGGGCGGCGTTTGTCCGAGCCGTCGTCCTGACCCACCGAGGTGACCTTGGCCACCGCCTCCCGGCGGGGCTGCTCTTTCCCGCGCACCTGGGCGGTGTAGACATACCGAACCGTGTCCTCCCGGATGGCGTTGATCATGGCGTCGAACATCTCGAAGCCTTCCCGCTTATACTCCACCACCGGGTCGGACTGGGCGTAGGCCCGCAACCCGATGCCCTGGCGCAGCTCGTGCATGGCGTCGATGTGA
>JAITQI010000080.1 GCA_031289065.1 Oscillospiraceae bacterium | reverse complement strand
CGGCGGAAAATCTGTACGTCTGGCCGGTGTCGGGGGCTGTCATCACGCCGTTTTCCCGAGACGAGCTGGTGTTCAACAAGACCATGGGCGACTGGCGCACCCATCCCGGCGTTGACATTGAGACGGGTGCCGGGGCCAAGGTGTCGGCCATTTGCGCCGGGGTTGTGGAGGACATCTATGAGGACGCCCTGATGGGTACCACGGTGGTTCTCTCCCACCCGGGGGACATGCGCAGCGTCTACGCCAACCTGACCAAGGTGCCCACCATCTCCAAGGGGGACACGGTCAAGGCCGGAACCACCATCGGCGCGGTGGGGGGCACCGCCGCCGGGGAAACGTCGGAGACGCACCATCTGCATCTGGAGGTCTTCAAGGGGGATACCCCGGTGAACCCGCTGGACTATTTGCCTGGGCAGTAGACCGATGGACGTCGATAAACAGATTGCGGTCTCTCCCGCGCCGAGCGCGGGAGAGACCTTTTCTTGCCCTTCCCTTTTACATAAGCACCGTGCCCAGGTCTTGAGGTTCGCCGGGTCTGCCGGCTGGGCCGGCCAGGCGCTGGATGAGGTCGCCGTAAAACACTACGGCCAGGCCCAGGGCCTCCACGCTGACCCGTTCGTCCACGCCGTGCACCCCGGCCATGTCGGCCTCGCTGACCACAAAGGGCATGAAGCGATAAACGCAATCGGAATAGTGCTCGTATTTTCGGGCGTCGGTGCCCCCCACCATGAGGGAGGGCACCACCGGCACCGCGCCGAAAACGCGCCGTGTGCTGGCGGTCAGGGCCCGGAAGGTGTCGCCGGTGTAGTCCGAGACCTTGGAGGGATCGGACATGGTCATGGCCAGGACGCTCACGCCCAGGCCGGTGAACAGATCCCGCAGGTAGCGCAGAATGTCCTCGCCGGTCTCCCCGTGGAGCAGGCGGATGTTGAGGGTGGCTTCGGCTTTGCCGGGCAGGACGTTGGCCGCTTTGCCCGCCGAGGCCATGGTGGGTGCCATGGTGGTGCGCACCCAGGCCGATTCCCGGGACGATAGGCGGCGGGCCAGGGAAAATCGGTTGGCGATGGCGAACCGCCAGGCGTAAGGCAAGTAGGGGGCCAGGGCTTTGAGCAAGTCGTGGATGAGCGGGGTCAGGCGGGGGGGGCGGGGCTTGAATTCCACGCGGCAAATGGCCTCGCTCAGGTAGCCGAGCGCGGTGTGCCGAGGCGGTTTTGAGGCGTGGCCCCCCGCGCTCTGGGTGGTCAGCCGGACGTTCATGAATCCCTTTTCGGAGACCCCCACCTCGGCCACCGGGCGGCGCAGGGAGAGCAGCCCCCTTTTGAGGGCGGTGCCCTCGTCGAGAACCAGGGCGAAGCGCAGGTTCCGCAGGGCGAACAGTTTGGCCATGGTGACGGCGCCCTCCTGGCCGCCGGTCTCCTCGTCGTGGCCGAAAGCGAAGTAGATGTCCCTATCCGGCTGGAAGCCGATGGCCAGCAAGGCTTCGGCCGCCTCCAGCAGGCATGTCATCACGTTTTTGCAGTCCAGCGCACCCCGGCCCCAGACGTAGCCGTCGGCGATGTCTCCGGCGAAGGGGGGATGCTGCCAACCCTCTTCGGCGGGGACGACGTCGATGTGGGCGCAAAACAGCAGGGGGTCCCCCTTGGCCTCCTTGGCCGGCCAGCGATAGAGCAGGCTGTAAAGGCTGATGGTTTCCCGCTCCATGGCCTCGTGCACCCGGGGGTAACGCTTTCTCAGGTGATCCCGCAGGCGCACCCACTCGGTGTACTCGTCCTGGACGTTGGCCGAAACCGTTCTGAACTGGATGAGGGCGCTCAGGCTTTCCGCCGTCCGCCGGGACAGCTCGGTGGAAGCCACCCGGGCGCGCACCGGTTCGGCGCGCACCCGTTTGATCCGGGCCGTCCGCCCGAAAAAGACCAGCGCCGCCGCCGCCAGAACGGCCGCCAGGCCCCAAGCCGCATAGAGCAGGTAAGGCATTTGAGTCCACCGCCTTTATATTGTATGGGACAGGCCGGGTCAGACGGCGTTTACCCGTGGCAATGGGCGCAGTCCACGTCGCAGCCGACGATGGGCGTCGGGTCGATCCCCTGGCGGCGGTAGTAGTCGGCGATGGCGGATTTGATGGCTTCCTCGGCCAGGACACTGCAGTGCAGCTTGACCGGGGGCAAACCGTCCAGGGCTTCGGCCACCGCCTTGTTGGTCAGGGACAGGGCCTCCTCGATGGTGTGCCCTTTGACCAGTTCGGTGGCCATGCTGGAGGTGGCCACCGCCGCCCCGCAGCCGAAGGTCTTAAACTTCACGTCCTCAATGCGCCCGCCCTCGATGCGCATGGTCATCTTCATAATATCGCCGCACTTGGGGTTGCCCACCTGGCCGGCGGCGTTGGCGTTTTCCACCTCACCCACGTTGCGGGGGTTGGAAAAATGATCCATAACCTTTTCGGAATACATGGTCTTCTCTCCTTTTATATTTGGTCACTTCAAGCTGCCGGGCCCCCAGAAGCGTTCGGTGGGGGTTTGGGTCGCGGCGTCCCACAGGGGGGACATGGAGCGGGCGCGGGTCACCACACCGGCGACCGTCTCGATGAGGTAGTCCACCTCTTCGGGGGTGTTTTCCTCCCCCAGTGTCAGGCGCAGGGAACCGTGGGCCACCTCGTGGGGCAGGCCGATGGCCAGCAGCACATGAGAGGGGTCGAGGGAGCCCGACGAGCAGGCCGAACCGGAGGAGGCGCACACCCCGGCCAAATCCAATCCCAGCACCATGGACTCCCCTTCCACGCATTCGAAGACGAAGGAGACGTTGCCGGGCAGACGGTTTTCCGTGTCGCCGGTCAAAAAGCTGTAGGGGATACGGGACAGACCTTCGATCAGCTTGTCCCGCAAGGCGGTCAGGCGTTTGTTCTTTTCTTCCCTGTTCTCTACGGCCTCCCGCAGGGCTTCGGCCATGCCCATCAGACCGGCGACGTTTTCGGTGCCGGAACGCAGGCCCCGTTCGTGGCCGCCGCCGTAAAGCAGGGGCGGGATACGCAGACCCCGGCGGATATACAGCGCCCCCACCCCTTTGGGGCCGCCGAATTTGTGTCCGGCCAGGGAGAGCAGGTCAACCTCCATAGCAGACAGGTCAAGGGGCACATGCCCCACCGCCTGGACGGCGTCGGTGTGGAACAGGACGCCCTTGGCCCGGCAGAGGGCTCCGATCTCGGCGATGGGTTCCAGGACGCCGATCTCGTTGTTGGCGGCCATGACCGACACCAGAATCGTGTCGGTCCGCAGGGCCTTTTCCACCTGCTCAGGGGTCACCCGCCCCAGCTTGTCCACCGGCAGGAAGGTGACGTCATAGCCCTGTTTTTTCAGGTATTCCGCCGTGTGCAGCACGGCGTGGTGTTCGATGGCGGTGGTGACGATATGGCGGCCCTTGTCCTTCTTGGCCTCGCAGACGCCCCGCAGGGCCCAGTTGTCGGACTCGGTGCCGCCGCCGGTGAAATAGATTTCCTCCGGTTTGGCCCCCAGGGCCTCGGCGGTGATTTTTCGGGCCGCCTCCAGCGCCCGGCGGGCGTCCCTGGCAATGGCATACACGGAGGAGGCGTTGCCGTATCCCCCCTCCAGGAAGGGCAGCATGGCCGACAGCGCCCGTTTGGACAGCGGCGCCGTTGCCGCGTGGTCGGCGTATACAAACATTATGGGGTTCCTCCTTGGCGAAAAATGAAGATTTCAATCTTCTAACACTATACCCCCGAACGGGGCGTCTGTCAAGAGCTCTCGACCTCTTGCGGCGATTACCGTTGTATTTTTCGTGTGGTTCTGATATAATCGGCGGCGACGACTGAACATACAGAGAGGGATAGTGAATGGGCGATTTTTTAGGGTCTCTTTTCGGTTCCTTGATGGATATGTCTCCGGCGGAGTTGGTCAAGATGCTGGTGATGTGGACGCTGGGGGGGCTTTTGATCTATCTGGCCATCAAGCGGCAGATGGAGCCCACCCTGCTTTTGCCCATGGGCTTCGGCGCGATTTTGGTCAACCTCCCCTTCTCGGGGGCGATCACCCAAGTGGTGGACGGGCTGACCGAAGCCGGGCCGCTGAGCGTGCTGTTTGACGCGGGCATTGCCAACGAGCTGTTTCCCCTGCTCCTGTTTATCGGCATCGGGGCCATGATCGACTTCGGGCCGCTGCTCAGCAACCCGAAGCTGCTTTTGTTCGGCGCGGCGGCGCAGCTGGGCATTTTTCTCACGCTGACGCTGGCCTGCGGTATCGACGCCCTCTTCCCCGGCACCTTTTCCCTCCAGGACGCGGCGGCGGTGGGCATCATCGGCGCGGCGGACGGGCCCACGGCCATTTTCGTGGCCAACTATTACGGCACCAAATACATGGGCGCTATTTTGGTGGCGGCGTACAGCTATATGGCGCTGGTGCCCATCATCCAGCCCGCCTGCATCCGGCTTGTCACCACCCAAAAGGAGCGGCGGATGCGTATGCCCTACGCCAAGAGCGGCGTCAAAAAGTCGGTGCGGATTCTCTTTCCCATTGTGGTCACGGTCATCGCCGGGATTGTCGCCCCGCGCAGCGTGGGGTTGGTGGGGTTTTTGATGTTCGGCAACCTTCTTCGGGAATGCGGGGTGCTCAACGGCCTCTCCGAGACGGCGCAAAACGCCCTGGCCAACCTGATTACCATCCTGCTGGGGCTTACGGTGGCCGTCAAAATGCAGGCGGACGCCTTCCTCACCCCCCAGACGCTGCTCATCCTGGGGCTGGGCCTGTTCGCCTTTGTGTTTGACACCATCGGCGGCGTGATGTTCGCCAAGCTGTTGAATCTGTTCACCAAAAACAAGGTCAACCCCATGATCGGCGCCTGCGGGATTTCGGCCTTCCCCATGAGTTCCCGGGTGGTGCACAAAATGGGGCTGGCGGAAGACAACCAGAATTTCCTGCTCATGCACGCCGCCGGGGTCAACGTGGGCGGACAGATCGCCAGCGTCATCGCGGGCGGGTTGATTTTGAATTTGGTGGCCAAATAAGAGGGGACGGGTGACACGGGTATGATCATAGAAGGTTTGCGGGTGACGCTGTTCGGCATGGCGGGTATTTTTGTGGCCATCGGCGTCATCATCGGCGCGGTTTGGCTGCTCAACCGGTTTGCCGCAAGCAAAGACGATGAGGAGACGGGTATCAAAAAGCCGTGATATTTTGACACCCTGAAGAGAGCGCCGCCGCAACCGCGGTGGCGCTCTCTTGTTTGTCCTATATCTATCATATGCGATTTGGCGATGAAAACGCGGGTCAAGAACGCGATTACCAAAAACGCCGACGTTCCCTGAGAGGGGGCGGACGGTGGCATTCATAATCCACCAAGATCACATCGTCGCCGATGCGCTTGATGCGATCCCAGCCGATGACATAGTCCTCCTCACGGCCGAACAAGCCCAAAAACCGGCTGGGCCCCGGCACAACGACCGCCACCAGCCGCCCAGATTCGGCGTCCACCTCCACGTCGCAGGGAAACCCCAAACGACAGCCGTCGCAAATGTTAATCACCTCTTTGCATCGCAAGTCCACAATGCGGCATCGACCCATGGAAACCCCCTCCTCCCTGTCAGGATATGCGGGAAGGAAGGGGGGTATGATTGGCGGCGTTTTTTGCGGGGGATAGGATATGGGTCCTGTACGACATAATTGACCGACACGCAGTGGATGCGCCCCGCCAGTTTCCGGTCGGCGGAAGCCTGCGGGCCTTTTTTGTTTTGCGTTTACAAAAGCTAAATTCTCTGATAGAATAAACGCAGTTTTCCTTTGCGCCTTCAGCCGGGCCGCTTTGACGAGGTGACAACATGCCGCTGCCGGGAAACGTGTTCTCTTTGTGGGCCAAAAAAGATGTCACGGAACAACTGTGGCTTCCGCTGCCCG
>JAITQI010000079.1 GCA_031289065.1 Oscillospiraceae bacterium | reverse complement strand
ATTGCGTATTACGACGCCTATATCGCCGCCCGCCGCCACTGGCGTTTCGCCGGGCGGTACATCGACGAGGGCCTGTCCGGCACCAGCGTCAAAAAGCGGGAGAGCTTCCTGCGTATGCTCGACGACGCCCGGGCCGGGCTGTTCGACCTGCTCATCACAAAGGAAATCAGCCGCTTCTCCCGCAACACGCTGGACTCCATCCGTTACACGCAGGAGCTGCTGTCCCTTGGCGTGGGCGTCTTTTTCGAGGCCGACAACCTCTGCACCCTGACCCCCGACGCCGAACTGCGTCTGACCATCATGTCCTCCATCGCCCAGGACGAGGTGCGCCGCACCGCCGAACGGGTCAAATTCGGCTTCCGGCGCTCCGTCGAGCAGGGCCGCGTCCTGGGGGCGGACAACACCCTGGGCTACCGCAAAAAGGACGGGGCCCTCACGGTGGACGAAGCCGAGGCCGCCGTCGTGCGCCGGGTGTTCCGGCAGTACGCCCAGGGGCGGGACGGCCTGCGACGGGTCGCCCGGGACATGGAGCGCGACGGCGTCACCGACGCCCGGGGCCGCATGTACGCCTACGCCACCCTGCGCCAAATGCTGTCCAACCCCAAGTACAAGGGCTGGTACTGCGGGCACAAATACACCACGTTGGACTACCGCACCCACAAGGTGGCCCGTCTGGAGGCCGCCGAATGGGTGACCTACCGGGACGAGCGCATCCCCGCCCTGGTGTCCGAGGAACTGTGGGACAGGGCCAACGCCCTGCTGGCCGACAGAGGGGCCCGGGCCAAGACCCACGCCGCCGCCTGTCAGTCCCGCTACCCGTACAGCGGCAAGCTCTTTTGCGCCGACCACGGCGACGCCTTCCACCGGCAGGTCTACCAAAACAAAAGCGGCCCCCGGGAGTGCTGGCATTGCCGCCAGTACCGCCTCAAAGGCCGCGCCGAGGGCTGCGACAGCCCCACCGTATATTCGTCTGAATTGGATGAAATTTTGGCCCGGGTGGCCCGGCTGGTCTTTGACAACCGGAACGAAGTCGTCAACGGCCTCGTGGCCCTCTACGAACGCCTCCGGGCGGGCCGGGACGCCGCCGGAGAGGCCGACGCCTGCCGACGCCAAATAGACGCCCTGCGCCGCAAGAAGGACAAACTGCTCGCCCTGCACCTGGAGGACTGCCTGTCCAAAGCCGAATTCGTCCAACGCAACGAAGCGGCCAACCGGGAGATAGAGACCCTGGACACCCGTCTGCACACGCTGGAAGCCGAACGCGTCCGGGACACGGAGGGCAAAACCCGGCTGACCGACCTGCGCCGGGCGCTGGAAACCGAATGGCAAAACGCCGCCCAAACCGGCCTGGCCGCCGCGCTGCTTGACCGCGCCGTCGTACACAAACAGCCCGGCGGGGTCAAGCTGGAGTTGTTCCTCAGCACCGGCCAAACCTGGCTGGCCGAGCAAAAAAAAGACGGCATTTCGCTGTGTGAAATCGGTATCTCACAGGCCCAGGTGTCCCGCCTGGAAAAAAACGCCTTTCAGCAAATACGCAAGAACCTCTGAGAATTACACATCGGGCGGACGCGACGCGTCCGCCCGAATTTTACAGCGCCTAAATCGTCAATTGTCCCTTGTTCGTCGGGGGTCTCTAATCTCTAAGATTCGCCATCGTTATCGTCAACATACTCGAGAAAAACCTTTTTCTTAAACGAGCCTTTCTTCAAATCTTTTTCATCTTTTAGCTTTTTGATATGCCCCCAAGAGCCGCCGTTTGCCTCAAGAAACGCCTCGAGAACTTCGATCACGTCAGCCCATTCTTCCTCAGATTCTTCTGCAAGAAATTCATCTACTTCTTCTTGCAGCTTCAACCGCAGTTCTTTCTTAAACTCTTCAGCGTCAAGCGTTCTGACTTTGGGAGCCTATTTATTTCTCCTGCAAATGTCAGGAATGTTATCACGAACTAATTTGTTGTAAACCTTTCTCGTAGATATTATCCTTCACCTTTCATCGCTAAACGTCAGGAACGAAATGGAACGGGACGCGGCAACGGCCCCCCATCCCATCCTTAAATTGTCAATTGTCCATTGTCAATCGTCAATTGTTCGTTCATGCTCCCCGTCCGATACCCCAACAAGTCCGCCGCCGCGTAGGTAAAACCCAGCGCCCGGAACCGTTCGTACACCCGGCGGCGGTTGTCCGGCGTCATGAGCCGCGCCAGGCCCGTCTCGTCGGTTTCAATCCGGGCCAGGCCGCCGTGCCACCGCACCCGCACCTGCCGCAATCCGAGGTCGAGCAAAAACTGCTCGGCCTTGTCAATCATGCCCAGCCGCGCCGGGGTGATGCTCTCCCCATACGGAAAGCGGGACGACAGGCAGGCGAAGGACTGTTTGTCCCAGGTCGGCAGCCCCAGCTCCCGGGACAGCGCCCGAATCTCCGCCTTGCAAAGCCCCGCCTGCCGCAGCGGGCTTTGCACCCCCTGCTCCCGAACGGCGGTCAGGCCCGGCCGGTAGTCCCCGTCGTCATCCACATTGGAGCCCTCGGCCACATGGGCCAGCCCCCGTTCCCGCGCCACTTCCCAAATTTTGGTGAACAATTCGTTTTTACATAAATAGCACCGGTTCACGGGGTTTTGGGCGAACCCCTCGATGTCCAATTCCTCCGAGTCGCAAATCACATGCGCGATCCCCTCGGCCCGGCAGAAGGCCGCCGCCTCGTTCAACTCCCGCGCCGGGAAGGAGCAGGACCGCGCCGTCACCGCCACGCACTTGTCCCCCAGCGCGTCGTGGGCGATTTTCAGCAGAAAGGTCGAGTCCACCCCGCCCGAAAAGGCCACCGCCACCCCGCCCAGCGACCGGCAAATGTCCGCCAGCGCGTCCCGCTTGGCGTACAGCGTCTGTGTATCCATAAAAACCCTCACAACCTCAATACAACCTCAACGCGGGCCAATACCCCCCGCGCCCAAACAGTATACTTAAAGTATACCACGACCTCCGCCCCGTGACAACCGCGCCGCGAAAGAACGCGCCCCCCCGCCGCCAATAAAAAATGTAAAACATACTTGACATTTTGTAAATTATATGTTATTATATGTTTATCACAAAAAACTTTTAGTAAAGGGGATACATCACCATGACCTACAAGAGCCAAAGAACCGTCGTGAGCATGGCGGCGGGCGTCCTGTCCTTTGCGGCCTATGTCGCCTACGCGCTCGGCAAAAACGCGCGGGAACCGGAGAGCGGCCTCGCCTCCTGGGCGGTTTTGATGCTGATTTTCATCGGCGTCGCCGTCGTCGCGCAAATCGCGGTTCAGATTGTTTTCCACCTCGCGCGTTCCATTGGGATCGCGGTGCGCGAGGGCGGCGACGACAAACAGGTCGAACGAATCATCAAGGCCGCCATGGTGGAGGACGAGATGGAGAAACTGATCGGCCTGAAGTCCGCGCACATCGGATATATCTGCGCCGGTACCGGATTCGTCGCGGCGCTGGCGGTGTTGGCGCTCGGCGCGTCCGGCGTTTCCGCCCTGCATGTCCTACTGGGGTCGTTTGCCGCCGGATCGATGATCGAAGGGGGCGTGAGCGTCCGCCTGTATGAACGGGGCGTTCGGAATGGCTGAAAAACTGACGATCACCAACAACATCCGAAAGCTTCGCTTCTTCGCGGACGAGATGACGCAGCTGGCGCTGGCGGAAAAGGCGGGCATTTCGCGCCAAACCGTCATCTCCCTGGAATCCGGCAAATACACGCCCTCGCTGGAATTGGCGTTTCGTATCGCCAACGCCTTCGCTGTTCCGATTGGGGACGTATTTGAGTGCAAAGACGGCCCGTAAGCGCGGGTCAGGCCGCGCGATAGCCGATCGAGCGTAGCCGTTGCTCCGTTTGCCGTCAGAGGGCCTCGCAGGAGGCCCTCCGCGCGTTTCCTCTCCCGTGCGTTGGCCGCGTCGGTCAACGCACTTTTTTGGGCGTTATTTCCCCTTTTTATAACATGGAAACAAAGAATGTGACACCGAAGTGAAATTCGTTTCTTCCGCTTGACCGCCGCCCTTGCGAATGCTACAATGGACAAGGTGTTGCTATGAACGTACTTAAACGCGCCGCCGCCTTTGTCCGCGAGGAACAAAACCGTCCGGCCATCCTCTTCACCGCGGAAGGCATACTGCACACCCTGGTGAGCAATGTCGTCAGCGGCAACAACAACCTGTTCGCCCAGCGGCTGGGCGCCACCGACATCCAGCTCAGCTTGGTGTCAGCCCTGCCGCAGCTCATGGGGTTGCTAATCCTCCTGCCCGGCGGTATCCTGTCCGACCGCCTCAAAAACAAACGCACCCTGCTGGCCGCGGCCCTGCTGTGCGTGGCCTTCTTTTATGGGCTGATCGCCTTCACGCCTTTTTTGCCCAAAGCCCGGCTGGAGGTCTTTTTGGGCCTGCTGGCCCTGGCCTCCGCCCCCCTGGTGCTCTACAACATGATCTGGCCCGCCTATTTTTCCGACGTGGTGACCCTGGAACAGCGCAATTACACCCTCACCCTGCGCAGTTACGGCACCCTGTGCATCAGCTTTTTCTCGCCCCTGATTACCGGTACGCTGCTGGCCTCCGCCCCGACCAACGCGGCCAAAATCTCTCTGCACCAGCTGTTTTTCCTCCTGGCCGTTGGGTTCTTGTTCACGCAGTGGCTGCTGCTGCGCCGCGTCCCGGGAGGCGGCGTCACCCCTGAGTCCAAGCGGACGCTGCGGGGCTACGGCGAGGTCATCGTCCAACTGGCCAAGGACAAGCGCTTCCTGGGTTTCGCCGGTGTCGCCCTCTTCTTTTACCTGTCCTGGCACATCGATTGGACCATGTACTACATCGGCGAGGTCAATTACCTCCATTACGACGAAGCCTGGCTGAGCTACATCTCCATCGGCAACGCGGTGGTGCAGTTCGTCACCATCCCCATTTGGAGCCGGATCAACCGCCGCATGGGGGTGCGCCTCGGCATCATCTTCGGCGCGTTGGGGCTGTCCATGAACCCGCTGGCCATGATCCTGTCCACCAGCCTGCCCGCCGGCGTCGGCCCCACCGTGTTCCTGTGCGCTCACATCCTGTCCGGGTTCGCCCTGGCCACCACCTCCCTGAATGTGGTGCAGAACCTCCTCCAGGTCGTACCGGTCAAAAACAAAACCCTGGCCATCTCCCTGTACACCATGCTGACCACCTTCTCCAACATGCTCATGCCGGTCATGGGCGTCCGAATCTACACCGCCCTGGGGGCCGACCTGACGGCCCTGCACGGCTTTTTCTGGCTGGTCTTCGGGCTGCGCCTCGCCGCCGCCGCCCTGTGGGCTCTCCGCTGGCTGCGCGCCCGGCGAGACCCCGGACAATTGACGACAAGCGCCTCCCGTCCGCAATCTCCCCCAACTATCCGACGTCTGAAAGGGTGATCCCA
>JAITQI010000121.1 GCA_031289065.1 Oscillospiraceae bacterium | reverse complement strand
CCCCGGCCACCCCGCCGCCGGCCACCGACCCGCCCCCGGCGACCCAGCCCCCCGCCACCGACCCGCCGCCGGAGACGGCCCCCCCCGCCGATCCCCCCGCCGAAGGGGAGACTGCCGAGGGCTGATCCCTTCCGTTCCCGTGTTTTCCCATCTAACCTCTGAAAGGATGTCTGTTCCTTGAGCTTTTCCAAGCAGTTGGATGCGCTGCTGGATATTTGCCGGGTCTCCAACGCGGCCCTGGCCCGCGAACTGGATGTGGACGCCTCCCTGGTGTCCCGCTGGAAGAGCGGCGGCAGACGGCCTTCGGCCGAAACGGTGGCCGAGGTGGCCGCCTGTTTGGCTCGCCAACCCCTGCGGGCGCGGGACAGGGCTTTTTTGTGCGCCCTGCTGGAGATGCCCCCCGACGCCGCCCCCGAAAACCTGGCCTCCGAAATGGAGCGCTACCTCCTGGAACGCCCCGCCAAGCAGGACAGCCGCCGGGCC
This sequence comes from Oscillospiraceae bacterium, assembly GCA_031289065.1. Classification (GTDB taxonomy): domain Bacteria; phylum Bacillota; class Clostridia; order Oscillospirales; family UBA929; genus JAIRTA01. The sequence goes on along the minus strand of JAITQI010000121.1, from coordinate 7,002 downwards.
GACCGGGACACCCTGTTGGCCGGGCTGTGCGCCCTGTTGCAGCAGGACGGGGCCGCCGCCCTGCGGGGGCCGGTCAACCTCTGGCCCCGGGTGCAGAAGGGCCAGCCGGTGGAGCACCAGCTCTTTTCCGGGCCGGTCGGCAAGCGCCAGGCCGCCGTCAATTTCATGTACGCCACCTTGGCCGCCAGCCGGAAGACCGAGCTGTTCCTCCTGCTGCCCGCCTCCGACTGGATCGACGGGGATCCGGCCTTTCGGGCGCTGTTTTCCCAGGCCCTGTACGCCTTTGCCCAGCGGGGCGGGCAGATCTGCCTGATCCACGGCCGCCCCGCCGACGCCCACGACCTGTTCGCCCTGCTGTCCGGTCTGCTGCCCCACTATCTGACCGGCCGCGTTTTTTCCTATACCCTGGCCGAGCACGGCGCCCCGGCCGCCCCCACCCTGTTTGTGACCCGGGGCCTGTGCGCCATGGTATCCGGGGCGGCCGGCGAGGCCGAGTCCACCGCGCTGTTCCAGCACGCCGCCGACGCGGCGCGCTATGAGAGCCTGTTCAAAGAATACATGACCGAGGCCACCCCCCTGGCGTCGGCCTGCGCCGCCGACGATCCCCTGGGGCAGGCCCGGGCGCTGGCCGATTTGGAGTGGCAGCCCGGGGATTACCATGTGGCCACCCGCGCCCTCAGTCCCCTCTGGCTGCCCCCGGCCTTTTTCCCGGAAGCGGCCCGGCAGACGGCGGGGGCGCTGCCCTTGCTGGCCCGGCGGCGGGAGGCCTTCGAGGCCTTTCAGGGCCGGTGGGTGGAAATTTGGCCGGAAACCCTGTTGCAGGGGATTGAGCGGGGCCGGGCCGAGCTGTCGCTGGGCGGGGTGTGCGGTATGCCGCCGTTCCTGCTGTCCGGCGAGGGGTTGAAGGCCTATCTGTCCGCCCTGCTGTCCGCCCTGCGCGCCCGGGAGACCTTCCATATCCTGCTCTCCCCCTCCCTGACCGGCGTGGGACTGCTGGCGCACAAACGCGGCGCGGGCGCCATTCTGGCCCCCGAAGGCGGTTCCCAACCCGCCGCCCTGTCCCTGCGGGACGCCGCCGCCCTGTCCCTGTTGGACGGTTGGTACGCCGCGCAGGCGGTGGCCGCCAAGGACAAGGAGTGGGTCGTCTCCCACCTGGAAAACATCCTGCGGCGCATGGAAAACGAGGACACGGCCACGGCGTGAGCGCCGACGGCGACCGGGGCGTCCCCCCTGATATCGGTTCTGACATTCGACTTCAAAGGAGGCCACGACCTATGCGGATCGCCTTGGGCGCGGATCACGCGGCGGCGGCGTTTAAGCAGGAGCTTTTGACCTATGTGCGGTCCCTGGGCCACACGGCGGTGGATTACGGCGTGCCCCTGGGGGCGACGGCCTCGGACTATCCGGTTTCCGCGGAGATCACCGCCCGCGCGGTGGCCTCGGGGGACTGCGATTTGGGGCTTGTCTGCTGCGGCACCGGCCAAGGGGTCATGCTGGCGGCCAACAAGGTGCGCGGCATCCGCTGCGCGGTGTGTACCGATTGCTATTCGGCCGCCATGGCCCGGCAGCACAACGACGCCAACATGTTGGCCCTCGGCGCCCGGGTGTTGGGGATCGAGCTGGCCAAACTGCTGGTGTCCACCTTCCTGAGCACCCCCTTCGAGGGCGGGCGCCACGCCGTCCGGGTGGGCATGATCACCGACATAGAGCGGCGGGAATCGGCGGGCGAGGTGACCGGCGCATGAAGGGAATCAACCGATTTTTTCAAAAACACGAGCGTTTCGGCGTGAAGAACCTGATGCTTGTCGTGGCCGCCGGGCAGGGGCTCATGGGCCTGATCTATCTGGGTCTGCTCATGTTCAACGCCGAGACCGCCGCCCTGTTTATCTACAGCCTGTACTTTGTCCCCGCCGAGTTCCTCCAGGGCGAAGTGTGGCGGCTGGTGACCTTTTTGCTCGTCCCCAACTGGGTGGCGGGCCTCATGGGCAACTTCCTCGACTTCATCTTCGCCGTCATCACCCTGGTGTTTTACGTCTGGGTGGGCCGTTCCCTGGAGCGCTTCTGGGGTCGGCTGAAGCTCACCGTCTACTACGCGGCCGGAGCCCTGCTGACGGCGGTCTATGCCCTGTTGCTTGGCGCGGTGCCCGACCCCATGTTCATCAATCTTTCCCTGTTTTTCGCGCTGGCCACCATGATCCCCGACGAGACCATCCGGGCGTTTATGATCTTCCCCATCAAATTCAAGTATTTGGCCCTGGCGGAGGCCGCCTATTTTATCATCTGGCCCCTGCTCAACCCCACCCTGGGCTGGGGGCGGCTGGTTCCCCTTGTCGCCATCCTGAACTTCCTGCTCTTCTGCGGCGGCGACCTCTGGCAGCTGGTGCGCCGTACCCGCGTCGGCCCCTCCCGCCGGACGATTCAGTTCAAAAGCGAAATCCGGCGCACCAAAGCCCAGCGGGGCTATATCCACAAATGCGACGTCTGCGGCCGCACCGACACCGACTGCCCCGACATGGAGTTCCGTTACTGCTCCCTCTGCGTCGGCTACGCCTGCTACTGCGCCGACCACATCTTCAACCACACGCATAAGACGAATTCGTAAGTCTTCATGGTTCGCCCATGGGCAAAATCCGACCCTTGACAACCGCCCCCCGCCGTGGTATCATACAAAGGTTGGACAGCGAAAATCGCGTAGAATTTCTAACAGGAAGTTCTGCGCTTTTTTGTGTCCGATGTAGTTTTTAGGCACCTTTTTCTCCGAAAAAGAGTCCACAATCACATTTTTCGGAGGGGTACATCTATGGCGACCACAGACCAGAGCGGCTATTTAGGCGAGGAGAAGATCTCCAGGTTGCTGCTGAAATTTGCCATTCCCTGCGTCCTGTCTCTGCTCATCAGCGCGCTCTACAATATCGTTGACCAAATCTTCATCGGCAACAGCGACTTGGGGTATCTCGGCAACGCCGCGACCTCGGTCGTGTTCCCCATCACCATCATATCCCTCGCCTTCGCCTGGTGCTTCGGCGACGGTTCGGCGGCCTACCTGAGCATGGCCCAGGGGCGAAAGGATACCCAACACGCCCACAAATGCGTTGGCGGCGCCATGACGGCCTCGTTTGCCGCGGGCCTGCTGTTTGCGCTGGTGTGCGCGTTGTTTATGGACAGCATTCTGTACGCGTTCGGCGCGTCCGCGCAGACAATCGGTCTGGCGCGGGATTATTTCACCATCATCCTGGCGGCGGTTCCCCTGTTTATGGTAATGAATACCATTAGCGCGGTCGTCCGCGCCGACGGCAGCCCCGGGTATTCCATGATGTTAATGTTGACCGGCGCGGTGATCAATCTTGTTTTGGATCCCCTGTTCATTTTTGTATGCCACTGGGGCATCAAAGGCGCGGCGTGGGCGACGATTATCGGGCAAATTGTGTCGTTTGTTCTCGCGTTGCTCTACTTCCGCAAAAGTAAAACGTTCAAACTGACGTGGCGGAGCTTCATCCCCGATTTTGCGCTGCTGGGGAACACGGCGAAGCTCGGCGCGTCCACCTTCATTACCCAAATGTCTATCGTCGTGATCTCCCTGGTGTGCAACATTATGCTTGTGACATATGGGCGGCAGTCCCCCTATGGGCAGGACATTCCCATCGCCGTCATCGGGATCGCCATGAAGGTGTTCACCATCGTCATCAACATCGTCGTCGGCATTATCTTAGGCGGCCAGCCGATTTTGGGATACAACTACGGCGCGAAGAAATACGGCCGCGTAAAGGAAACCTTCCGCCTGATCGTCATTGCCACGGTCATCGTCGGTATCCTCTCGACGCTCATCTTCGAGCTGTGTCCGCAAATCGTCATCAATCTGTTCGGCGTCGAGCCGGGGTTGTACGATGAGTTCGCCCAGATGACGTTCCGCACCTTCCTCGCGCTGGTCACGTTTACCTGCGCCATCAAAATGAGTTCGATCTTCTTTCAGGCGGTGGGGCAGCCTGTCAAAGCGGCGGTCATCTCCCTGACGAGAGATATTGTCTGCTTTGTGCCGCTGGTGATACTGCTTCCCCTGGCCATGGGCATTGAGGGAACGCTCTGGGCGGCCCCGGCGGCGGATATCATCGGTATCATTGTCACCGTGATTTTTGTCGTCAGCTTTTTCAAATCATTGTCCCGACGTTCGGCGCAAACAGACGCGCCGGAAGCGATAACCGTCATAAGCCCGTCCAAACCGGGCGTCATCGTCGCCATCTCCCGGGAACACGGTTCCGCCGGGAAACACATCGGGCAGCTTGTCGCCGAACGGCTGGAGATTCCGTTCTACTGCAAGGAAATTACCGCCCTCGCCGCCCAGGAAAGCGGCCTTGCGAGCGAATTTGTGTCCAACATCAACGCCAACGCCCCGACCCTTATGCACGAGTTGTACCTGAGTACCGAAGTCGTTCAGCAAGCCATTATCGCGCAGGAGAAAATCCTTCGGAAGATCGCGGATAACGGCTCCTGTGTCATCGTGGGCCGCGCCGCCGATTATGTGCTACGCGACTATGGGGACGTCGTCCGTATCTTCATTCACGCGCAGAAAGCGTATAGAGTGAAAATGGTGATGGAGATGTATGGCGACACCGAGCAGGAGGGCAAAAAGAGCATATCGCGCTCCGACGCGGCGCGAGCCACCTACTACAAGAATATTTCAGGCGCGGATTGGGGCGCCGCCCGCCAGTACGAGCTGTGTATCGACAGTTCAATCGGCGCGGAACGCACAGCCAACGCCATCGTTGAGTACCTCAGGAGCAGACAGTAGCGCATGGGGAAACGAATTCATAATTAAGAATTAAAAATTGCGGTATCGCGCTGTGCGCGATGATTGAATTTGTCGCGTAGCGGCTCCGCAATTTTTCATTCTTCATTTGAATCAGCCCGGCCCCCCGCGAGGGGGAGCCGGGCTGATTCATTGTATCACTACGTTCTCTGCCCCGAACCAGTCCGTCAGTTCCCGCACCAGGCGGTCGTCCAACCCGCAGGCCGCCCCCAGCTTCTTGCCGGTGTCGGTGTCAAAAATCACCGCCCGCACCGCGCCGGGGAACATGGCCAGCAGGGGCCGCAGGCGGTCGGCCTTGGGGTGGCCGGTCAGGGACAGTTTGAGGTAGAGTTTTCGTTCGGGGGGCGGGGTTTCGGTGAGCGGGGGCCTGTCCACCGGGTCCAAATCGGCCAGGGGGCGCACATCGTCCGCCAAAATTTGGGGCTCCTTGTCCTCCCGGACGCTCAGCCGCCCGGACACCACCACCGCCCGGTCGGCCTTCAGGTAGGGGCCGCTCCGGGTCAGGGTGTTGGCGAAGACCAGCAGTTCCATGGAGCCGGTGGTGTCCTCCAGCGTGGCGTAGGCCATCAGGGAATTGTTCCGGGTGGTCTTGGTGCGCACGGCGGTCAGCAGCCCGGCCACGGTGATTTTTTGTTCGTCCCGGAAGACGGTGGGCCCGCCGTCCTGGGCGAAATCGTTGAGAATCCGGCGCAGCGGCGGCCCGTTGACCTTCCGCAATTCCGCCCGGTAGGCGTCCAGGGGGTGGCCGGACAGGTAAAGCCCGGTGATCTCCTTTTCCATGGTCATGCGCTCCCGCACCGGGTAGTCGGGCACCACGGGCAGCGGGGCCTCGGCCCCGGCGGTCCCCCCGCCCCCGAAGAGATCGACCTGGCCCTCCACGTTTTGTTTGTGGCTGGCGTCCAGCCCCGCCGCGATGGGCCCCAAGGCGGCGATCAGCGACGCCCGACCCGCCCCGAAGCCGTCCATCGCGCCGCACTTGATCAGGCTCTCCACCCCGCGCCGGTTGAGGTCGCGGGGGTACATGCGCGCGCAGAAGGAGGGGAAGGAGGCGAACGGCCCCCCGGCGGCCCGCTCGTCGAGCAGGCTCTGGATGAAGGAGCGCCCGGCGTTTTTGACCGCCACCAGCCCGAAGCGGATGTGCCCGTCGGGGGCGACCGTGAACCCGGCCTCCGAGGTGTTGATGTCGGGGGCTTTGACCTCCAGGCCCATCTCCCGGCATTCGGCGATATATTCGGCCACTTTGGACGTCCAGTCGATGACCGACGTCAGCAGGGCGGCCATGTATTCCTTGGGGTAGTGGCATTTGAGGTAGGCTGTCTGATAGGCCACAATGGCGTAGGACACGGCGTGGGCCTTGTTGAAGGCGTAGTTGGCGAAGTCCATGATCTCGTCGAAGATGGATTCGGCGGTCGGGGCGTCCACGCCGTTTTTGACCGCGCCGGGAATGCCCTCAGCTTCGTTGCCCCCGACAAAGTTCTCCCGCTCCCGGGCCAGCTCTTTCATCTTCTTTTTGGACATGGCCCGGCGCACCATGTCGGCCTTCCCCAGGGAGAACCCGGCCAGCTTGCGGAAAATTTCCAGCACCTGCTCCTGATAGACGATGCAGCCGTAAGTCACCCGGAGGATGTCCCGCAGCAGGGGGTGTTTGTAGGTCACATGTTCCGGGTGGTGCTTGCTGTCGATAAACCGGGGGATGGAGTCCATCGGCCCGGGGCGGTAGAGGGCCACCACGGCGGTGATGTCTTCAATCGACTGCGGGACAAGACCCACGCACACGCCGGTCATGCCCGCCGACTCCAGCTGAAACACCCCGGAGGTCTTGCCCTGGGCCAGCATGGCGAAGGTCTCGGCGTCGTCGTCCGGGATGGCGTCCAGCAAAAAGGCCGGGTCGTCCCGCCGCACCACCCGCTCGGTGTCCCGCACGACGGTCAGGTTGCGCAGGCCCAAGAAGTCCATTTTGAGCAGGCCCAGTTCTTCCAGCGTCCCCATGGGGAACTGGGTGACCACAGCCTCGTCGCTGGTGGCCAGCGGGACATAGTGGCTGACCGGCTGGGCGGTGACCACCACCCCGGCGGCGTGGGTGGAGGCGTGGCGAGGCATTCCCTCGATGGCCCGGGCGGTGTCGATGAGACGTTTCACCCGGGGGTCGTTCTCGTAGGCCTCCCGTAGCGGCGGGGCCAGCTTGAGGGCGTTGTCCA
>JAITQI010000046.1 GCA_031289065.1 Oscillospiraceae bacterium | reverse complement strand
AGGTCGCCGTCCGCTTCGCCCGCGTCCGCCCAGCCTCCCACCAGGTTGCACAGAATGCGCCGGAAATACTCGTGGCGGGTGTAGGAGAAGAAACTCCGGGAGTCGGTGGTCATGCCGATGAACTGCCCCAGGGGCAGGGCGGTGGCCAGACCGGTGAGCTGGCTGGTCATGCCGGGGATGGAGTCGTTAAACCACCAGGCGCTGCCGTGCTGCATCTTGCCCGGCACGCCGTCCCGTCCGAAGCAGCCCAACAGGCTGGTCAGCATCATGTTGTCGTTGGGGTCCAGGGAATACACGATGGTCTTGGCCAGGGCGTCCTTTTTGTCGAGAGCGTCCAGGAAGGCGGACAGCTTGTCCGGCCGAATCGCCTGTCCGATGGCGTCATAGCCGGTGTCCGCGCCCAGGCGGGCGAACATGCGGGCGTTGTTGTTGCGCAGGGCCCCGGCGTGCAGCTGCATGACCCACCCCCGCCGGGCGTATGCCACAGCCAGCCCGTGGAGGATCTCATACTGATAGCTCTCGGCGTCCCCCGCGGTGGGAACACCCCCTGAAAGGGCTGTGCCCAAGGCCCGTTCGGCGGCGGCGGGGTCGGGGGCGTAGGGAATCTGATCCAGCCCGTGGTCCGAAATGCGGCAACCCACGGCGTGGAAGACATCCAGCCGCGCCGTAAGGGCGGCCAGCACGTCCGCCACGGATCGGATGGGAATCCCGGTCAGGGCGGCCAGCTTCCCCAGATAGTCGGCAAAACCGGGCTTTTCCACGAGCACCGCCTTGTCCGGCCGCCAGCCGGGCCTCACGGCGGTCTCGAAGCCCTCGGCGGCCAGACGGCGGTGGGCCTCCAGGTCGTCCAGGGGATCGTCGGTGGTGCAGATGGCCTCCACATGGGACGCCCGGATGACCTGCCGCACGGAGAGGGTTTTCAGCGTCTCGTTGCACAGCGACCACACGTCCCCGGCGGTTTGGGCGTTCAGCGCCCCCTCGTAGCCGAAATAGCGGCGCAGCTCCAAATGGGCCCAGTGGTACACCGGATGGCCCACCGCCCGGGGCAGAACGGCGGCAAAGGCCAAAAATTTGTCCCTGTCCGGCGCGCCGCCGGTGACAAGCGCTTCGTCCACCCCGGCCGCCCGCATCAGTCGCCACTTGTAGTGGTCGCCCCCCAGCCAGGCCTGGGTGATGTTCTCATAGCGCAGGTCGTCCGCGATTTGGGCGGGGGAGATGTGGCAGTGGTAGTCGATAATGGGGGCGTCGGCCGCGTAGCTGTGGTACAAAATCCGGGCCGGTTCGTTCCCCAGCAGGAAATCCTTGTCCATAAACGCTTTCATAATAGATGACCTCCTCCTTATTTATGTGCGGGGAACCGCTAACCGCCGATCCGCCCTTGGGGCGAATCCGGGCTGATCTGCATGAGCTCCACCCGGACGCCGTCCGGATCGGTTACCCAGGCCTGCCAGTTGCCGTCCGCCCCCAATGTGGGCGGGCTGTCCAGCGGGTAGCCCGCTTCGGTGATCCGCCGGGTGGCCGCTTGAATGTCGTCGGTGACGAAGCAAACGTGGTGAAACGCCCCGGAAGGCGGCGTCCCTTGCCCCCCGTAAAACAGCTCAATGAAATGCCCGCCCCCCATGTGGACGTAAACAATCCAGGGTGCGCCCGTCCGCGGGTGAGCCAGCTCGAAGGCCCGCTCAAAGCCGAGAACCCGGGTGTAAAAGTCCAGCGATGTGTCCATGTCCTTGGCGAAGACCGCCAGATGACCCAGTCGGATGCTCATGGAAAAAACCCCTCCCGTTTTTGTGAGCCCCCGGACGCCGCCAAAACCGGCCCGCCGCCCCGGAAACCCCATGTAGAAATCATATCATGTTTCGCAAAATTGTCAATCCATCCCGGGGCCAGGATAGAAAGTTCACACCGAAAAGGAGGGAAACCCTTCCCGGCGGAGCGTTCCTGTTTTCGGGAAACGGATTTTTTATTAAAAAAAGGTCAACTCGGGGGGACACTGTTTCGATACATAGTGCGATCAAACGAACCGGAAGGGGCTTGCCGCCCCATTCGGTTGTAGCATACAGCCGGACATTCCAAAACGCAGGCGGGGCAAGGGTATCACATCAAATCAGCCGCCGTGGGCCGCCGACGGAACGAACGTCCGAACGCCGCGTGAACCGTCCCCGCGAGGGACGCCGAGCGCGAACAGCTTGAAAAGGAGAACGGAAAATGAACGCGAATCTGAGTTTCAGCGAAGAGAAGAACGGGTACAGCAAATCTCAGGTGGACGCCTATCTGGGCAAACTGGTGGGCGAATACCAGAACCTCCACACCGAGTACAAAGGTATGGAGAACAAGTACGGCCTGCTGGAAAAGGCGTGGAGCGATCTGACCGACGAAAAGGAAGCCCTCGAGACAGAGATAGGGCAGCTGCGGGAACAGATCAGCGCGCTGGAGAGGCAGCAACCCCCCTCCTTTGCGGGCGAGGTGGCCCGCGTCCTCATCGACGCCGAGATGCTGGCCAAGCAAATCGTCGAGCGGGCCAACGCCGAAGCCGAGCGGATGACCAGCGAGGGTAAGGCCGAATACGGCCAGATTTACGAAGCCAAAGAGCAGTTGCTGCGGGAAATTCAGGATATCGATCAGAATCTGCAAACCCTCCTGTCGAGGGCGTTTTAAGCTGTCTTCCATCGCGGCATCGGACAATGGGATTTTCTGACAGAAAATGCGCGTATCGGCTTCGGTCTGCGCGAACAGGAGCGGAACGATGGTAAAAAAACTCGACGAGATCAATAGGGAATTTCGCCTCAACTGTCCCGCCGGATCGGCGGCGGGCTTGGCGACCAAGTTGACGGTGGAGGATTACGTCGGCCAACCGGAAAAACAGACGAGCGGCCTGCCGATAGGGGGCCATTGGAACTGGCCCGCCGTACCGGCCGCGCCGGCCAACGTGGAAAAACTCCTGTCCGAAGTGCGCGTCCTTCTCGGGGAAGAACAGCGGGAGCCCGCGGCCCGGACGCAGGATCAGGCGCAAGCGCAGGTGGAAACGCATGTAACCCCGCGGCCGCCAATACAACCGCAGGCGCAAGAACAGCCGCGACCGCAAGAGCAAGAGCAGACACAGGAACAGCCGCAAGCCCAGGAACAGATACAGGAACGCATACAAGAACCGGCGGAACCCAAGACACAGGGGAAGGCCCACAGGGAATTGGAGGCGTTGATCGCCTCCGAGCGGCGAGGCAAAATCTCGTTCCCCCGCGAGCTGAACATTGGCGACCTCCTCGCCCGCCTGGGAAGAGGCCAGCCCACGACACCCGCCCCCAAGTCCCGAGCCGTCGCCCCCGCGCCCACTGCGCCCCCCCAATCGTCAACGGTCAACGGTCAATCGTCAATTGAGCCCACCGCCGCAACATCTCAATTGTCAACTGTCAATTGTCAATCGTCAATTGAATCCCCCACCCGGGCGGAGAGCGGCAAGACGACGGGGACACGGGGCGTTTTCGCCGCGTTCTGCGGGCTGCTCGTCATCGCCGGTCTGACGCTGGTGCTGTCCCTGTTGGTGTTTTATCGGGGACAAAGCGGCACCCGGCAGGTGTTTGGATACACCTATGTGTCGGTGTCCTCTCTGAACGAACCGGACGGACGCCCTGGCGGCGAACTGGCGTTTGCCCGGCCGATAGCGCCCGCCGACATCCGCCCCGAGGACGAAATTCTCTTCCGCCGGGAGAGCGGCATCGCCAGCGCGCAGGTGATCGAGATCCTGAAGACCGAGGGGGAAGGGTATCGGTTCGTCGTCGGGGACGCGCAAACGGAGCCGATCTATGAATCCGAGCTGATCGGCCTGTGGGCGGGCGGTATGCCCCGGTTGGGCGCGGTGGTCTCCTACGTGGAAAAACACCTGGATGTCGCCCTGTTGGTCACCCTGTTCCTTATTCTGACCGCCTGCGCGGTCAAGGTCTGCTTCGGGGAAGAAAAAAGGGTGCCACTCCGGAACGATTAGCCCAGGGCCGACAACAGCCTGGCCAAACTGGCCGTTACAATACAAGCCGCCAACCCCGCCAGGGTGGGCAGCGCAAGGGAGACCAGCGTCCATTTGACGCTCCTGGTCTCCTTTTTGATGGTCAGGCAGGTGGTGGCGCAGGGCCAGTGCATCAGCGAAAAGAGCATGACGCACACGGCGGTCACCCATGTCCACCCCTGGCCCACAAGCAGGGCGTGCAGATGGTAGAGGCTGTCCGGGGCGGCCGGGCCGCTCTGGGCCAGGTAGCCCATGAGAATGACCGGCAGAACGATCTCGTTGGCCGGCCAGCCCAGGATAAACCCCAGTAAAATGATCCCGTCCAGGCCGAACAACCGGGCGAAGGGGTCCAGAAAGGCGGCGCACTGGCTGAGCAGACTGGCGCCCCCCGCCTGAAGGTTGGCCAGTAGCCAGATGACCAGTCCCGCCGGGGCCGCCGTCGCCGCCGCACGCCCCAGCACAAAGACCGTGCGGTCGAGAAACGAGCGGGCCAACACCTTGCCCACCTGCGGTTTCCTAAAAGGGGGAAGTTCAAGGGCGAAGGCCGAAGCCTCGCCCTTGAGCAGCGTAGCCGACAGTAGCCGGGCGGTCAAAAAGGTCATGCCCACCCCCAACGAAATGGCCAGCGTCAGGATGAGGGCGGCCAGCGGGGCCTGCCAGAACGCGGAGGCATTGCCCAGGAAGAACAGCCCTCCCAAAGCGATCAGCAGGGGAAACCGCCCGTTGCACGGCATAAAACTGTTGGTAATCACGGCGGTCAGCCGCTCCCGGGGCGAGTCGATGATCCGGCAGCCGACCACCCCCACCGCGTTGCAGCCCAGGCCCATGCACATGGTCAGCGCCTGTTTGCCGCAGGCCCGGCAGCGTTGGAAACAGTGATCCAGATTGAAGGCCACCCGGGGCAGATACCCCAGGTCCTCCAACAGAGTAAACAGCGGAAAAAATACCGCCATGGGCGGCAGCATGACCGCGACGACCCAAAAGGCCACCCGGACAGCCCCTTCCAACAGCGGCCCGGTCAGCCAACCCGGCAGCCGCCACCCAGCGGCCGTCTCGGCCAGAAGGGTTTCCAGCCACGAGAAACTCGCCGCCAGCCAGCTCGACGGCGCGTTGGAGGCCGCCAGCGTCAGCCAAAGGGTCAGCGCCAGCAGGAGCAACATAACCGGTAGACCGCTCCGACGCCCGGTGAGTACCCGATCCAGCCGTCTGTCCCGGGCGTCGCCGTCGGAGCGGGTCAGCGCGACAGACGCTTCGGACATTGCCTCGGCCCGGCGGACAAAACAGGCTGCCGCCATGTCTCCCAGCCGGTCGCCAGTCAACCCTTCGGCGGTCAGCAGACGAAATGAGAATTCCCATTCTTGGGAAACAATTGCGTCCCAGTCGGATTCACATCCAAAGCGCCGAAGGGAGGTTTGGCGGGCTTGCTCGCCTTCCTCCAGCAGACGCAGCGCCAACCAGCGTGCGCGCCGGGGTTCCGGCAGGCGGGGAGCCAGCGCCGCCGCCAGACGGCCCACCGCCTCCTCCAAGGGGGGCGGATAAACCATCGGCGGCGGCGGAACACGTTGGGCGGGTAAGGCGGTGATGGCCGCCCGCAGTTCGGACAGCCCCCGCCCCCGTGCCGCGTCGGTGCCCACAACGGGAACCCCCAGGGCCTCGGACAGCGCCGCCAGATTTACCCGCACCCCCTTGCGGGCCGCCTCGTCCATCAGGTTGACGCATACCAGGACCCGAGATGTGATTTCTAAAATCTGAGAAACGAGAATCAGGTTGCGCGCCAGACAGGTCGCGTCGCAGACGACCACCACGCCGTCGGCTTGGCGGGAACAGAGAAAGTCCCGGGCGACCTCCTCCTCGGGGGAGTGGGTCAGCAGGGAATAGGTGCCCGGCAGATCCACCAGCGTCGCCTCGCCCACCGGCAGGGCGCAGCGCCCCCGCGCCAGCGCCACGGTTTTCCCCGGCCAGTTGCCCGTGTGCTGGCGGAAACCGGTCAGCCGGTTGAAGAGGGTGCTCTTGCCTACGTTTGGGTTGCCCGCCAACGCCACGGTCAGCATGGACAGGCCTCCACCAGCACCCCAGCGGCGTCCGCCCGGCGCAGAGCGATGACGGCTCCCCGCACCAGATAGGCCGTCGGATCCCCCGAAGGGCCGCGCCCCAAGCACTCCACGGCGGCCCCGCCGATAAACCCCAAGTCCCGCAGACGGCGGCGCATCGCCCCGAAAAGCGTCAGTTCCCGTACAAGCGCCCGGCGTCCCGGCGGCAGGAGGCTCAGCGCCGTTATGTTTTCATACATGTTCTCGACCATCCCATACATACTCATTTAGGGCGGGGAAACAGTGTTTCCTCACCCTAAATCATATGGCCCCAGCCGGAGAGGTGTGACGGGAAAGATGGATGGGACAGGCGGAACAGGGGAATACCGCACCCTAAAAGGCTACCAGCGCGGAGAAACCAGCCTGGTCACCCACGCCATGGAGGACTACCTGGAGATGATCTGCCGCTGTCTCCGCACAGAGGGCGCGGCCCGGGTGGGCACCCTGGCCGCCCGGCTGGCTGTCAAACCCTCTTCAGCGTCAAAAATGGCGGGAAACTTACGGGCACTGGGACTTCTCGAATATGAGAATTATGGTGTCATCCACTTGACAGACAAAGGATTCGAGCTGGGAAGCTATCTCCTTCGCCGCCATGACACTCTCCACCGGTTTTTCTGCCTCCTCAACGGTACCCGGGACGAACTGGAGCAGACCGAAAAGGTGGAACACTACATCGACGAACGCACCCTGCGCAGTCTGGAGGACTTGATTCCGGCCCTGGAAAAGACCGCCGCCCCCATTCAGCCACCTTGAGGGAAACGGCCCCCACAGAAAACGGGACCCATCCGCCATCCCATCCCATAAAACCCGCCTCATTTCTCACCTCGGCGATGAATTTCTCACCGCTCCGACAGATTTCTCACCCGATCCCCCGCTACTCCCGCCCGTCCTTCCACCACAGGTCGGCAAGACACACCAAAAGAGTCCCCCGACCCCACCCCGAAAGAAAAACAACGTCCCAAAAGACGGGGGACGAAAGCGAAAACACTTGACACACATGGTTTCCCGAAAATGGAGAAATAAAATTGCACAGATAAGAAGGAGAAGGAAAACAAGAAAATATACGAAGAAAGAATATTCCCTGCAAAGAAAAGGAGTATATTACACAGGGCCGCTCTCGGCTTGCCGGGAGCGGCCCTGTGTAAAGTATTCCTTAAAAAGAGAAACGACGGCCGCCGCCAGGGGAAACAGAGCCCAGCGGCGGCGAAATCCAAGTGAGAAACGGGGCTTTCGTTCGTATCACGGGGTTTGGCCCGCGTCGGCGGATTCTTGGCTTTCTCGGCGGATTTGCGCCCGCTTGATTTTGCCGCCCACCGTCTTGGGCAGCTCGTCCACAAACTCGATGATTCGGGGATACTTGTAGGGCGCGGTGACCTTCTTTACATGCTCCTGCAACGCCTTGACCAGCTCCGGCGTGCCGACCTGCCCTCGGGCCAGCACACAGGTGGCCTTGACCACCTGCCCCCGCACCGGGTCGGGGGCCGCCGTCACCGCGCATTCCACCACCGCCGGATGCTCCAGCAGCGCCGATTCCACCTCGAAGGGCCCGATGCGGTACCCCGAGCATTTGATCACGTCGTCGTTGCGCCCGACGAACCAGTAGTACCCGTCGGCGTCCCGCCAGGCCACGTCCCCGGTGTCGTAATAGCCGTGCCCCATGGTTTTTTCGGTGTTTTCCTCGTCGTGATAGTAGCCGACGGTCAGCCCCGTGGGCATGTAACGGTCGATGTTCCGGATAATGAGAAGGCCTTCTTCGCCTTCCGCGCAAGCGTTTCCCTCGGCGTCGAGCAGGTCGATGTCGTACAGGGGGGACGGCTTGCCCATCGAACCCGGCCGGGGCTCGAACCAGGCAAAATTGGCCACCAGCACCGACGACTCCGACTGCCCGAATCCCTCCGTCATCTTGATGCCGGTCAGCTCATGCCACCGGCGGAACACCTCCGGGTTGAGCGGCTCCCCCGCGATGCAAAATCGCTTGACCGAGGACAGGTCGAATTGGGACAGGTCCTCCTGCAACATGAAGCGGTACATGGTCGGCGGGGCGCAGAAGGTGGTCAGCTTGTACCGCTGGATTTTCTCCAACAGCAGCCGGGGGACGAATTTATCCATATCGTAGGCGAAGATGGTCGCCCCGCAGATCCACTGCCCGTAAATCTTGCCCCAGCCGAACTTGGCCCACCCCGAGTCGGACACCGACATGTGTAACGTGTCCTCCTCCACCCGCTGCCAGTAGTGGGCGGTGACGATGTGCCCCAACGGGTGGGTGTGGTCGTGGGCGGCCATTTTGGGCATCCCGGTGGTGCCCGAGGTGAAGTACATCATCATCAGCTCGTCGTTGCGGGTGGCCTCCGGCCCGGTGGGGCGCGGGAAGACGTCCGGCTGGGCGGCCAGCCCCGCCTCGAAGTCCAGCCAGCCGTCCCGCCGCCCGGCCACCAGCGCCCGCAGGAAGGGGGCCTTTTCGGCGGCGGCCTCGGTCTGGGCCACCACGAAGGGATCGTCCACGCACACCACCATCTTGACCCCCGCCGCCGTGACGCGGTAGGCGATGTCCTTGGCGGTCAGCTGCAGGGAACCGGGGATCAGCACCGCCCCCAGCTTGATCAGCGCCGTGGCGCACACCCAGTATTCCCAGCGGCGGCGCAGGATGAGCAACACAAAGTCGCCCTTACGGATGCCCTGCGCCCGGAAGAAGTGGGCCGCCCGGTTGGACAGCCGGGCGATGTCGTCGAAGGTGAACGTGCGCTCGCCGCCATGGTCGTCGCACCAGACCAGCGCCTTCTTCTCCTTGTCGTGGGCGGCCCAGGCGTCCACCACGTCAAACCCGAAGTTGAAGCCCTCCGGGATGTTCAGTCGGTAGTTCTCCTTGAAGTCCTCGTAGGAGTCGAATTCGACCCGGGGCAGGAACTTTTGCAGCAAAAACATAGTCTCCGCCCCCTATTCCGCGATGACGGTCAAAAACCGCGCCTGACCGCCCACCGCCCGTTGTCCGTGGGGATGCGTGGGGTCGAAATAGACGCAGTCCCCCGCCGTCAGCGTCACCCGTTTCTCGTCGTAAAACAGCTCGATAACCCCCTCCAGAATGAGGTTGAACTCTTGCCCCCCATGCGTAACCGGCGCGGGGTCGTGGTCGGAGGGCTCCACCGTCACCAGCAGGGGCTCCATCATGCGCCGCTTGAAGGTGTGGGCCAGGCTGTGGAACCGATAGCCGGGATAGCGGTCAACGCTCATCCCATGCCCCCGCCGGACGACCGCCAGCGCGGACAGATGGGGCGCCGCCCCAGTCAGCAGCTCGTTGAGGTCTACGCCGAACTTGTTGGACAGATGATACAGCGCCGAAATCGGCACATCCTCGCCGTTTTGCTCGTATCCGTCATACACCGCCCGGGTTACGCCCAACTCCTGGGCCAACTCGTCGGCGGTGAAGCCGCAGATGTCGCGCAGTTCCTGAATACGCGCCGCCAATTGGCGAAGTTCCTCTTTCATCGTGGACAGGCTCCTTTATATGTGGTTTCCTTCCTATTATACCGAAGGTTCCGAGGATTGTAAAGGCTCGGGAGGTTGCGGGGTGGTGGGGGGATGTTCGGGGAAGAAATGCCGAGAGAGGTTCGGATCGAGTTTGGTGTTTTTATCGAGAAGGACAGTTTCAAGCTGTTCGATGGTGAGGCTTGTGGTGCGTCTGAGGTCAGCCCAATTGAGGTCAACATCGTTGAGTTCAGTCCCGTTGAGTTCAGCCCCAATAAGTTCAGCCCCAATAAGTTCAGCCCCGTTGAGTTCAGCCCCCATGAGTTTAGCCCCAATGAGTTTAGCCCAATTGAGTTTAGCCTTATTGAGTTTAGCCTCGTTGAGTTCAGCCCAATTGAGTTCAGCCCCAATAAGTTTAGTCTCGTTGAGTTCAGCCCAATTGAGTTCAGCCCAATTGAGTTTGGCCCCGTTGAGTTCAGCCCCAATGAGTTCAGCTCTATTAAGTTCAGCCTTATTGAGTTCAGTCTCTCGGAGGTTGGCCTCATTGAGTTTAGCACAATCGAATCCTCCCCCATTGAGGACAGCCTCACGGAGGTAAGCCCCATTGAGGGATATTCTGGAAAGATCCACATGCTCCGCGTACAACCGATCCAACGAAGCCCGGCATTGATATTCCTCAAACAGGAGACTCAAAATGTCAGCGGCGATAAAAATATCCGAACCCGGCCGAGGTAGCGTTACAGTTCCGTTCGCTGTAGGCTTCTGAGGGCTTGAAAGCGGCTCAATGCCCATTCGTACAAAGGCGGAAAGGATTTTCGTAATATCCTCCCGATCCTTTGCGGAATCCTCCGCCAAACGTTTCAACTCGTAAACCGCGCCAATGCGAATAGAGACATTCGTATCATGCCCCAAATGTTCAATCGCCTTTGTCAACCGCTCCGAACATTTGGTGTCCCTCTCCATCTCAGACGCCTGTTCCAACACCCTCTGTTTCCGATACTGAATCGCCGCCGCGCCGCCCACAGTCACAACGCCCAAAATAACCACAGCCGTCTGCGCAACGTCATAGAGCGATTCCTGCTCCGGATCAGTCGCCCCCCGCAGGAAAAAGAAAATCCCCCCATAAGCCGCCAGCCCCAGCAAAACAAAGACCACAACCACCCGCCAGAGGTTGCGCCAATCGGGCAGCTTCTGCTCCTTCTTCTGTTTCCCCAACATCCCCGCCCACCCCCCCAATTCCCACACGTTCCGCCA
>JAITQI010000118.1 GCA_031289065.1 Oscillospiraceae bacterium | reverse complement strand
CCCCCCTCGCCGCGCACCGCCTCGGAGATGAGGAAGGCGCGGTCGGTCTCCTCGGGGGTGTACAGGGCGGTGGGGTGAAACTGGATGAACTCCATGTTGCGGGCCTCGGCCCCGGCCCGGAGGGCGGCGGCCAGCCCCTCGCCGGTGGACACCGACGGGTTGGTCGTCCGGTTGCCGTACACCTGCCCGATGCCGCCGGTACACAGCACCACCGCCCGGCCCAGCACCGCCTTGAAGACGCCGTCATAGAGCAGCGCCCCGCAGGCCCGTCCGTCGCCGCCGACCAGGATGTCCACCAAAAAGGCGTGGGACAGGAAGCGGATGTTGGCGCGGCCCACGGCCAGGGTGGCCAGCACCTTGACGGTCTCTCGCCCGGTGGCGTCCCCCCCGGCGTGGACAATGCGATCCCGGGTGTGGCCGCCTTCCCGGGTGATCTGTAGCTCGCCGGAGTCCTGCAAGTCGAAGGGCACGTTGAGCCCCACCAGGGAGGCGATGGCCTCGGGGGCCTCCTCCACCAGCACCCGCACCGCCTCGGGGTCGCACAGCCCGGCCCCGGCGGTCAACGTGTCCTCCCAGTGGAGCTGAGGCCGGTCGTCCTTGGCGATGGCGGCGGCGATGCCGCCCTGGGCCAGCCAGGAGTTGGAGATGTCCAGCCCCTCCTTGGTGACGATGACGCATTGCAGGCCGGGGTCGAGGTTGAGGGCGGTATACAGCCCGGCCATGCCGCTGCCGACGACGACCACATCGGTGCGGATGGTTTCGGAGATGATCATATCCCGGGGCCAGGCGGTTTTTCTCATGGCTATGTCATCCTTCGGTTGTAATCTTGTGTTGTGCGCGGTTGCCCAAGGGAACCGCGTACCATTTCAGCGGCGCGGCTCACATCCGGGACGTATTGCGTTTGGCCCGTTCCCGGTCGGCGCAGCGGGGGCAGGTTGGGTAATCGAAGTCGTAGGTTTCGCCGCAGAGGGGACAGGTTATTTGGGGTAGATTGTCAGCGGTGGCGGTCAGGGTTTCGTCGTCGTCCTCGGCGACGAAATTGTCCGGGTTGTTGTAGTCGTCGATGAGGGCCTGGACGCGGCTTTCGTAGGCGGGGGGCACATAGAACACCCGCTGGGCGTGGTATTGGGGCGTCTGGTGACCCGTCCAGTAGGCGTCGTCCAGGACTTTGTAGGGTATGCCCTCGTCCTCCAGGCAGTCCATCAGCCACACCCGTGGCTGGTCGCTGTCGGTCTGGTATATGGGTACGAAGTTCGTCCCATCGTTCCTATCACTCACAGCGCCACCATCCGTTCCAGGGCGCGTTGGGCTCCGGCGGCCACGGTGGCGTCCACTTCGACGGCTTCGGCGCCGGTTTCCAGGGCGCGGAGAAGGTCGGACAGGCGGGTTTTTTTCATGTTGGGGCAGACGAAACCGGCCTTGAGCAGGTAGACGGTCTTGTCCGGGGCGGTTTGGCGCAGCCGTTCCACGACGCCGGTCTCGGTGCCGACAACGAAGATGCCGCCCGGCGGGCTGTTCTCCACGTGGGCCAGCAGTTCGGCGGTGGAGCCCACAAAGTCGGCCAGGGCCACCACGTC
This sequence comes from Oscillospiraceae bacterium, assembly GCA_031289065.1. GTDB lineage: Bacteria > Bacillota > Clostridia > Oscillospirales > UBA929 > JAIRTA01. Next base: position 4,635 of record JAITQI010000118.1, on the reverse strand, counting down.
GGGGCGGCATTCGGGGTGGACGACGACCCGGGCGTCCGGGTGGGCCGCCCGGGCGGCGAGTACGTCGGCCGGGCGCACGGCGTGGTGGATGGGGCAATAGCCGTCAAAGAGGATGAGGTTCTTTTCGGGCACCTGAGCGGCCACATAGGCCCCCAGGTTTTGGTCGGGCAAAAAGAGAATGTCGCGCTGGGGCAGGGCGCGGGCGATGCGCACCGCCGACGAGGAGGTGCAGCAGACGTCGCTTTTGGCCTTGACGGCGGCGGATGAGTTTACATAACACATGACCGCCGCGCCGGGATGTTTTTCCCGCAGGGCGTCCACGTCTTCCGGGGCGACCATGTCGGCCATGGGGCACCCGGCGTCGGGGGCGGGGAGCAGGACGGTTTTGTCCGGGTTGAGCAGTTTGGCGCTTTCGGCCATAAAACGGACGCCGCACAGGACGATGATCGGCTGGGCGGCCTGCCTGGCCCGGCGGGCCAGCTCAAAGGAATCCCCCACCACGTCGGCCACCGCCTGGATGTCCATGGTCTGGTAAAAGTGGGATAGAATCAGGGCGCCCTTTTGCGCGGCCAGGGCGCGGATTTGCCGCTGGATTTCGGTCATGCCCATACCCCCATATCAAGAATGGGTTGGCGGTAGACGCCAGCCGCAGACTGTCAAAAAGACGATTACGATAAAAGCAACCGAGGGAAAACGGCAAAAAGGGGGCGGCGAGCCCCCTTTTCGCGTACTGCAGCCCGCCCGCGGGCGACAGATTTGTCAAGCCTTGCGCGGGGTCAATGTTCCCCGCCGCAGGGGCAGCCTTCGTGATCGTGGTCGAATTCCAGGCGGCCTTTGCATTTGGGACACAGGACAAAGCCCTGGTCAAGCTGGCTTTCGCCCAAGGTGAATTTCTTGCCGCAGTGAGGGCAGGAGACTTCATAATAGGTTTCGTCCGCTTGGTCATCGTCCTCGTCGTCGTCATCGTCGTCGTCCTCGCTGTCTTGGTCGCCGCTGAAAATTTGACGCAGACCGCCGTAAAGCTCCACCAACTGTTCGTCAAAGTTTTCCACGGCTTCGTCCAACAGGGAGACGTCCTTGGTCACGTCTTCCAGTTCGTGACGGATGTCCCGGTGGGTCTGTTCCATGTCGGCCAGGGTGTCGGTGATTCCCTCCAGCAGGTCGATGACGGCCAGCAGGACGCGGCCCTCGTTGGTTTGAGGCCCGACGGACAGACCCTCGGTCAGCCCTTTAAGATAACCAAATTTCTTTTGACAGTTCATTGTTGAAAGACTCCTTTCATGTTTTGCCGCCGCGGGCACGCGCCGCCGGATACGGAAGCGCGTCCGAGGCCACTTCGTGGCCGCCGACGCGGCTTGCCCATCGCCCGTCCCATCCGTGCCGGGGCGATCAGAGGGGCGCCGCTCAGCCTTTGGCGCGTTCTAAGTATTCCCCTGTGCGGGTGTCGATGCGGACAAATTCGCCCTGGTTGATGAAAATGGGTACGCGGATGGTGGCGCCGGTCTCCAAGGTGGCCGGCTTGGTGACGTTGTTGGCGGTGTCGCCCCGGACGCCGGGCTCGGTTTCGGTGACTTGCAGCTCCACAAAGACGGGCGGCTCCATGTTGAAGACATTGCCCTTGTAGGAGACGACCTTGCATTCCATGTTTTCCTTGACAAACTGGAAGCCGTCGCCCAGCACATTGCGCCCGATGGGGATCTGTTCAAAGGTTTCGGTGTCCATGAAATAGAACAGGTCGCCGTCGGCATACAGGTACTGCATGTCCCGGCGCTCGACGTAGGCGTTTTCAAACTTGTCGGTGGGGTTGAAGGTGCGTTCCACCACGCCGCCGCCGATCACGTTTTTGAGCTTGCAACGCACAAAGGCCGCGCCTTTGCCCGGTTTGACATGCTGGAATTCGACGACCTGCATGACCTGTCCATCCATCTCAAAGGTCACGCCATTGCGGAAATCACCGGCTGATACCATACTCCCAAACCTCCATGCCGCACGGGGCGGCGCAATTGAATTTTTGCAATAAATACATTTTATATGAAAACCGGCGGATTTGCAACAACAAAATAAATGACCTGGCGGGGGTGAAAATACCCGGGAAAAATGGCCCGGAGGATTCTCTTCAATCCCCGTAGGGGGCGCGTTCGGGGGATTGACAACGGTCAAAAAACGTGGTATCATAATAATAGACAGAGGTCGTATGGAGGCCTTGATTTTGCGGATTGGATGGTGGAGCGCGTGGCGGCAATCGTTCTTGGCATTATCTTCAGTGTTTTGGGAGGTCTGGGTACCATTGTGACGGCCGCTATCAGGAGTTCGACCGATTACCAGTTGGATCGGCTGGACGCGCTGTGGTTCGGGAACGGCGGCCCCAGCCCGGTGGATATTGCGTTTTATGTTTCCCTTGGGGTGCTGGGGTTTGGCGTGCTACTTATTATTATCGGCGCTGCCACACGGGCCTCGTCCCGCAACAGACAGCCGGTTTTTGTGCAACCCCAAATGAATTACTATCCGCCGAACCCGCCGCCGGTTCCCGCCCCCGCCTATCCCTGCAGACGGTGCGGCATTATGGTAAATACCGGGTTCGCCTTTTGCCCCCGGTGCGGCAACACCATGAACGCCGCGCCGCCGCCGCCGCCCCCGGTTCCGGTTCCGGCGCCCCCTCCCCCGCCGCCTCCGTCGCCCTTTCAGCCGGACGACCGTTGAGACACATCGAATATTTCCCCCCTGGATGTATGCATTCAGGGGGTTTTTCTTTTCGCTTTCCAACTTTCTTGGCGGCTGGCAAATTTGTCATTGCCTTTGCTCTTTGGGCCGTGTATAATAAGAGTATCTGTTTTTGACGCGTTCGTTCTTCGGCAAGGCCGCACTAATTGGGGAGCTGGCGGTGCCCTGTACCTGCAACCCGCCTTAGCAGGGATGAATTCCCGCCTTCGGGAGCGCGATGTATCGTCTGACCCGGGTAAGCAGCGATGAGGAGCCGGTCTTGCGCAACGGGGACCCGTGAACCATGTCAGGCGGGGAACCGAGCAGCATTAAGCGGGCGCTCCCGTGTGCCGCGAGGGCGCCGTCTCCGAGCCGGCTGCCCGGGGATCGGATATATCGTGTCTTTCAACGGCGGGTGTGCGGCCTTGCGGGAGAACGAATGCCATTGTCAATTGCAACGTTGTCAATTGGCAAAAGGAGTTTTGTCTGTGTATCGGGCGCTTTATCGCAAATGGCGACCGGTGGTATTTTCCGATGTAGTCGGGCAGCGGCATGTGACCGATACGCTCAGAAGCGAGCTGCGCTCGGGTCACCTGTCCCACGCCTACCTGTTTACCGGTACGCGAGGTACCGGTAAAACTTCCTGCGCCAAAATTCTGGCGCGGGCGGTCAACTGCGAGAACCCGCAGGGGGGCGACCCCTGTAACGAATGCCCTTCCTGCAAGGGCATTCTCTCGGGGAGCGTCATGGACGTCATCGAGATCGACGCGGCCTCCTATTCGGGGGTGGACAACATCCGCGCCCTGCGGGACGAGTCGGTGTACGCCCCGGCGTCGGTCAAGCGTCGGGTGTATGTCATCGACGAGGTGCACATGCTGTCCATCGGGGCCTTCAACGCCCTGCTGACCATCCTGGAGGAGCCGCCCGCCCACGTTCTGTTTATTTTGGCCACCACCGAGACACATAAGGTGCCGGCCACGATTTTATCCCGTTGCCAGCGGTTTGCCTTCCGGCGCATCGCCCCGGCCGACATGGCCGCCCATCTGCAAAAGGTGGCCGCCGGGGAGAACATCGCCTTGACCGAAGAGGCCGGGCTGATTCTCACCCGTCTGGCCGACGGCGCGTTGCGGGACGCCCTGTCCCTGCTGGATCAGTGCGCTACCGTTTCCCAGGGGCGGGTGGACGCCGACGCCGTGTACGCGGCGCTGGGCATGGCGGGGCTGGAGACCATCCATGCTCTGGCCGAGGCGGTGGCCGCCCGGGAAGCCGCTCGGGCGCTGTCCCTGTTTGCCGCCCAATACGAGGCCGGGCGGGACATGGCCTCGGTGCTCGACGAATTGTCCACACTGCTGCGGGATCTGCTGCTGTCGGACTTCCTGGCCGATGGGCGCAGTCTGTCCGGGCTGGACATGGGCGGCGGGGAGGCCCGGGCGCTGGCCGCCCGATTTGGCAAGGAACGTCTGCTGTACGCCATCACGATGCTTCAGGAGGCCCAGGGCCTGCTGTCTCGGGGGGGCAACCGGCGGGTGGACATGGAGCTGTGTTTGTTGCGCCTATGCGACGAGCGGCTGTCCGGCGATCCGGCGGCGCTGGAGGCGCGGATCGCGAGACTAGAGGCTGGCGGCCAAGGGTTGGCGAGCCGCGCCGTAAACGTCCCGGCCGCGGTTTTGCCGCCTGTGGCGGTGAAAGCGGCGATACCGGAAGAGGGCCCGCCGCCTTGGGGAGAGGAACCGCCGCCCCGGGGCGAGGTCGGTTTTGCCGCCGCTCCCCCGCCCGTTTCGCCGCCTTCTGTTCCGGGGCCTTCGTCCGTTCCGACGGCGAAGAAGGCATCAGCGGCCGCGCCCGAGGCGGACGGCTTTTGGACGGATATGCTGTCCGGTTTGCAGGGGGTGCCCATGATGACGCAGGCCATTTTGGGGCGGGCCACCCACAGCT
>JAITQI010000176.1 GCA_031289065.1 Oscillospiraceae bacterium | reverse complement strand
GCGTCTCAAAGCGCCGAGGAGCGGAAGCGTCCTGATGGGCGACGGCCTAAAAGCAAACGAAATCGGCTATCTGCCCCAGCAAACCGCCGCTCAGAAAGATTTCCCCGCCAACGTGCACGAGGTGGTCCTGTCGGGCCGCCTCGGCGCACGGGGCCTGCGGCCCTTCTATTCCCGGGCGGACAGAACGGCGGCGGCGGAAAATCTCAAATGCCTCGGCGTCGAGGGGCTGCGGGGCAAATGCTATCGGGAACTGTCCGGCGGTCAGCAGCGGCGCGTCCTGCTGGCCCGGGCGCTGTGCGCCACGAAAACAGCCCTGCTTCTGGACGAACCCACCGCCGGGCTGGATCCCGCGGCGACGGCCGATTTGTACCGGCTGATCGCGGACATCAACCGGAATATGGGGATCACCATTATTATGGTGTCCCATGACATACAAAGCGCGGTGCAATACGCCAACCGCATTCTTCACCTGGAGAACACACAGCGGTTTTTTGGCGCCACGGCGGATTATTTGCGCTCCGAAGCGGGCGCCGGTTTTGGGGGAGGCGGAGAGCATGTTTGACCTGCTGGGGGAGATGTTCTCCTACACCTTTATCGTTCACGCGGTGGTGGTGGGCCTGTTGGTGTCGCTGTGCGCGGCGCTGCTGGGGGTCAGTCTTGTCCTGAAGCGGTACGCTATGATCGGCGACGGGCTGTCCCACGTGGGGTTTGGGACGCTGGCCCTGGCCACGGCCATGAACGCCGCCCCCCTGACCGTCTCCATCCCCATCGTGGTGCTGGCGGCCTTCCTGCTGCTGCGGATCAGCGAAAACGGAAAGATCAAGGGCGACGCCGCCATTGCCCTGATTTCCACCAGCTCGCTGGCCATCGGCGTGGTGGTCATCTCCCTGACCACCGGGATGAATACCGACGTCTGCAACTATATGTTCGGCAGCATTTTGGCCATGAATCGGGACGACGTGACGCTGAGCGTCGTTTTGGCCGCCGTGGTGCTGACCCTGTTCGGGCTGTTTTACCACAAGATTTTCGCGGTCACCTTTGACGAGACCTTTGCCCGGGCCACCGGCGTCAAGGCCGGTTTGTACAACATGGTGATCGCCTTTCTGACGGCCATTACCATCGTGCTGGGGATGCGGATGATGGGGGCGCTGCTGATTTCCAGCCTGATCATTTTCCCCGCGCTCACCTCCATGCGGCTCTGCAAGCGGTTCAAAAGCGTGTCCATCTGCACCGCCTGTGTGTCGGTGGTCTGCTTCCTGGTGGGCGTGATGATTTCCTATGTCAAGGCGACGCCCACGGGGGCCAGCGTTGTGCTGGTCAACATCGCGGCCTTCCTGCTGTTTAGCGCGGCGGGCCTTGTCGTCGTGGCCGTGCGCAAAAGGGCGCGCCAAGTCTACCCTTGAAATCCCGGTGGCAACATCAAAAAGGAGGATCTGTTCATGAAAAAGAGAGGATTTGCGCTGGCCGTATGCGTTTTGTGGGTTCTGTCCGGCTGTCAGCTCACGCCGCCTGTGAATCCCGCCGTGCGCAACGGAAACGGTACGCCGTCCGTCAACCTGCCCGACACCGTGTCTACCGCCCCGCCGTCGGAGACGCCGCCCGCCGCTGTCCCTGAAACTCTCAGCCCGCCGGAATCGTCGGCCCCGGCGGAGACAGGGGACGTGGTGGAAATCAAGGAGAAGATGTTTATCGCCCAGACAAATGACATCTATTTCAACGCCGAGGACTATCTGGGCCGAACCATCAAATTCGAGGGCATCTTCGACCTCTATGTGGCCCCCGATACCGGTGTCACCTACTGTTCGGTCTACCGCTTCGGGCCGGGCTGCTGCGGCATTGACGCCAACGCCGGGTTTGAGGTGTCCTGGGACGGGGCCTACCCCGACACCTACGAATGGGTGGAAGCCGTCGGCGTTCTGGAGGAATACAAGGAGGACGGGTACCAGTATCTGCGGCTGGCCCTCACCTCGCTGAACGTGCTGCCCATCCGCGGCGCGGAGACCGTGAGCCAGTAGTGATGTGAGTCGGCGAAACGTCGGCGCCGTATAATCCGGCACTAAAATGGGAATCCTATCCTTGCACTGTCTTGTGAAAGGATGGGGTTTTCATGACCGCACGCGCCAAGGCGGTTCTCATTTTGGGTATGGGCGCGCTGTTTGCCGCCACGCTGCTTGCCCTTCCGCTCCTGTTCCCCGCCGCGCCGGTGACCGTTCCGGCGCTGCCCGACGCGCTGGCTGTCATGGCCGAAGCCGCGCCCGAAACCCCGTCCGGGGGCGCGACCGTTTTCCTGCTGCGCGACCTGGACGGCCGCGTCGCGGTCTACCGGCTGCCCGAGGAAGGCGTGCCGGACATGGTCACCGACATCCGCACGGGCACCCTGCGCCGGGCGGACTATCTCAGCCTGCAAACCGGTATCCGCGTAGAAGGCTGGCTGGCGCTGCAGCAGCTGTTGGAGGACTTCGGGCCTTGAGACAAAGGCCTGGGATACGCTAAAAAAAGGCTTGCATTCTGCCCGGCTTCGCTGTATGCTATAAGTAATCAGTTGAGAGGAGGAAACGCCTGTGCATGACGAACTCGGAGGCGACCTGATTACCCTGACCGACGACGACGGCGTGGAGTACGAGTTGGAGCATCTGGATACGCTGGAGGACAAAGGCGTCACATATATGGCCTTTATCCCCGCCGACACGCCGGACGAACAGACCGAAGTAGATTTTATCATTCTCAAGTCCACCGAGGAGGACGGAGAGGAAGTCCTGTCCACCCTGGACGACGACACCGAGGCCGAGCGGATCTACGACCTGTTCATGCTCCGCTTGTCCGAGGACGACGACGATGAAGACGACGACGACGAGGGCGACGACGACAACGGCGAAGCCGACGCTTGACGTTCCCTTTTTGCGTCCTGCGCGATTCACACAAAAATTTGCGAAACATCCTTGAAATTTTACTCAACCTGTGCTATGATAGAGACATCAAGAAACCGTGCAAGCAACCCCTGCTTGGTGCGTGACGAGCCTTTTTAAACCCACATTTTCACATCGGGATGCCGGGCTTCCCCGCTGGATCGCAGGCCTCCCGGCCTTAGGGCCGGAAGTTGGAAGCGAGGAATGCGAGGAGAGGCGACCCACCTGCGTGCGCGTGCAGGTTATAAACGGGTTCGCACGGCCAAAGTGGGGTTTCTTGATAGTAAAGAAGACGCTATTGGCGTCAAAAAGGAGACAAACTGCGGTTTGTCTCCTTTTTGACAGCTTTGGCGGGCTGTGACGCGCCAAAGCTGTCGCCTGCGGGCGGGTCAAAACTGGCTGTATGTCTGGAGGGTGTCCAGGCTGGTTTTTAGGCAGAGTTTGCCGTAGCCCCAGCTGGGGTTGGGGTAGGTTTGCCCGAGGTCTCGGGCCGCGCCGCGCCGCAGGAAGGCTTTGACGCGCTGGCCGTAGAGAAAGGGGTCGTTGCCCTGGACGACGCCCCACTCCATCATCAGCGCCGCCGCTCCGGTGACAAAGGGGGCGGCCATGCTGGTGCCCGTGAAGACGTCGTAGCCGCCCCCAGCCCGGGCCGAGGAAACGTCCACCGCCGGGGCGACCAAGTCCGGCTTGCTGTCGGCGCCGTCCCGGAGGCTGCCCTGGCCCGAAAAGGGCGCGATAGAGCCCCGGGCCGCGTCATACCCTCCCACCGTGACGACCCGGCCCGCGGTGGCGGGGATGGTCAGCGTGACCGCCGCGCTGGGCCGGAAGAAGGCCGTTTCGGCGGACACCTCCTCCACCGTCGGCAGCCAGACGTCCAGCTGTCCGTCAACCACCTGGGTGCCGGTGATCCGCAGTGTCCAGATGCCGGGAACCACCCCCGGGCCGGTGTCGGCCCGAAAGGCGAAAAAGACCTCCTGGCCCACGCTGTAATGCGTCGGCTGCCGGTAGGAGACGGTCACCGTCGTGTTGCCGACGCCCGCCGGGGCGCTGACGATGTTCCGGGTGATCAGCGCGACCTGAGCGCCGTTGGGGGCGCTCAAGGCGAAGGTGAAATCGTCGGCGAAGTTCCGCCAAATCGACATGGTCAGCGTCGGCAGATTGGCCGACACGGCGAATGGCACGTCAAGGGTTTCCCCTTGCCCCACATGAGCCGCGAAATGGTGCCCAGCTCCACCTTCGTTGCCCGCCGCCGCCACGATAACCGTTTTCCAGGTCAGGGCGAGCTCGTCGATGTAATTTTCAAACAGTGTCGAACCGTTGTGAGCGCCGTCGTTGGAGCCGTAACTGATGTTGACGGCGAGGGGGCGGCGGAGTTCCAGCGCCTTGTCCGTCACATATTTGAGCGCCCGCATCAGCTCGGTGGTTCGGGCGAAGGAGGCCCGGCCCCGCTCTCCCAATTTGACGGCGAGCAGGTCGGCTTCCGGCGCGACGCCCCGCGCCCCGCCGCCGCTTTCCCGTCCGTTGCCGGCGGCGATGCCCGCCACCGCCGTTCCGTGCCCCACCGTGTCCCGATGGGACACAAGGCCGTATGGGTCGCCAGAGGACAGGGCTTGGTCGAGTTCCGCCCCGGAAAATTCGGCGCCACCCTTGAAGCCCGGGGGCGGGCGGCCCGGAAGGGTCTGATCCCACAGCCACAGGACGCGGGTGGAGCCGTCCTCTCGGCGGAAATCCCCGTGCCGGTAGTCCAGCCCCGAATCCAGCACGGCCACCAGGGTCCCCTGCCCGGTCAACTGATAGGCGTCCCGCGCCCCTGTGACGCAGACCGCGCCCAGGCTGTTTACCTGACTCAGGGACAGCAGTTTGGGTTGTTCGATGTACTCGACCTCCGGGAACAGGTACAGCTCTTCAAACCGCGCCGGATCCATGGTGACAATGGCGTAGTCCGCGCCCAGGGGTTCCACCTCCGCGCCCAGCGCCGCCTCCAGCCGGGACAGGTCTCCGTTGTATTTGACAATGACCTCCCGCGGCCCTTCGCCGCCCCGTGGTTCCTCTGCCGGTTCCGTCATCATGAGATCACCCCCCAGCTGTCAGGATATGACGGTTGGGGGGTGAGGGTGATTTTCAGAGGTCAGAGGTCGGCGTAAGGGGTAGCCTCACCACCAGACGGGCGCCGGGGCCGGGGGGCTGTTGGGCTTCCACGGTGCCGCCGTGGGCGACGACGATGGCCTTGACGACGGCCAAACCGATGCCCGCGCCGCCGGTTTTGCGGCTGCGGGATTTGTCCGTGCGGTAAAACCGCTCGAAGACGAGGGTCAGCTCCGGTTCCGGGATGCCCAGGCCGTCGTCCTCCACCGTGATCACGCCGAAGCCGTCCGCCTCGCCGACGCGCACCCGGATGTGCCCCCCCGTGGGCGTGTACTTGACGGCGTTGGACAGGAGGTTTGCCAGCACCTGGCCCAGCCTGTCCCGGTCGGCGGGCAGGACGAGGGACGCCCCTTCGACGGTCAGGGCGATTTGTTTCCGGGCGGCCTCGGCCTCGAAGGCCGCCGCCGCCGCCCGGACGGCCTCCAGCACATCCACCGGGGCTTTGCGGAGTTGGATTTCGCCGCTGTCCACGCTGTTGAGTCGCTCCAGGTCGGCGATTACTCCGGACAGGCGGCCCACCTCCTCGTGGCAGGCCCGCAGGCGCTCCGGCGTGGCCTCCCAGACCCCTTCCAGGATGGCCTCCAGGTGGGCGGACACCGTCGTCAGCGGCGTGCGCAGTTCGTGGGCGATGTCGGTGGTCAGCCGCCGCCGCAGGCTCTCCTGGGTTCCCAGCGCCTCGGCCAGGTGGTTGATGGCCTGGGCCAGTTCGTCCAGCTCTCGGGTTTTGGGGCGGCCTTCAAAGCGAATTTCATACTGCCCCCCGGCAATGCGCTTGGCGATGTCGGCCGTTTTGGCAATGGGGCGGGCGATCCGCCGGGCCAGCGCCGTGCCGGTCAGGGCGGCCAGGGTCAAGGCCAGCCCGCCCACCAGCGCCAGGGCGAAGTTTAGCCAGTCCAAAAACCGGAAATCGCTTTCCTGCAAGAAGAAGGGGCTGTAATAGCTGATGTCGGCCACGCCGATGGGCTGCCCGTTTTGGGACAGGGGATACCGCTGGGAGACAAACCGGCCCGGTTCCCCGGGGCGCACGGCTTCCATCCGGGCGACGATCTCCGCCATGATGTGTTGGCAATGGGTCATGTCGTGGCTTTGGGCGTCCCAGACCACGCCGCCGCCGACGTCGAGCACCTTGACGATATAGCCGTCCGACAGGGCGGACATGCCCACCCCGTGGATGAACTCCACATTCCAGGTTTGGTCGGCGGGGTCATAGGGGGTGCCGAGGTTGTCCGCCAGCGCCAGCGCCCGGGCGCGCTGTTCCTCCGCCAGATAGGACTCGAACCGGCGGCGGATGAGGGTGTTGGACAGCACACTGAGCAGAGCGACGGTGAGCAGAACCAGCAGCATGACGGCCAGGGAAAACTGCGTTCGAAGGCCACGGCGCATATCATTCCCCCCCAAACCGATAACCCAGCCCGTGGACGGTGAGGATGTACGCCGGGGCGCGGGGGTTATCCTCCAGCTTTTGCCGGATGTTTTTGATGTGGGTGTCCACCGCCCGGTCGTAGCCGTCGAACTCGTCGCCCAGCGCCGTGTCGATGAGCTCCGCCCGGGTGAATACCTTGCCCGGGTACTTGATGAGGACAGACAGCAGCCGCATTTCGCTGGGGGTCAGGGCCACCCGTTCCCCTTTTTTGAACACCGTGCCCTGGGCGAAATCCACCACCAGGTCGCCGTCCCGATAGGCGTGTTTGAGGGTCAGGGGGAGGAGGTCGTCCCCGGAACGGCGCAACACCGCCTCGATCCGGGCGTGAAGGGCTTTCAGGCTGAAGGGCTTTGTCACATAGTCGTCCGCGCCCAGGGCGAGACCGGCGAGGAGGTCGTCCTCCCCCGCCTTGGCGGTGAGCATGATCACCGGCACCCGGCTCTGGGCGCGGATGCGCCGACAGACCTCTTCCCCCGGCCTGTCCGGCAGCATGAGGTCGAGCACCACCAGGGCGATATTTTCAACGGCCAGCAGTTCCAGGGCGCGGGTTCCGGTTTCGGCGGTCAGCACACGGTACCCCCGGCTGACCAGGAAGGAGGCCACCGCCTCGGCGATGCGGGCCTCGTCGTCCACCACCAAAATGGTCTTCCCGGGTTTCATGGGCGCTCACTCCCCTTTCCTTTCCGCGGGAACATTGTCAGGCAACAGTATACCACAATCTAATACATTTGTGGGCGGTTGCCAACAAGTTTTCAAATAATTTTGCGGCAACCCGACAGAAAGAGATTTGACAGGGGCAGAAACTGTGATAAAATGGCTATATACACACCGCCCCGGGGCGGCATGAAGACGCGGCTTGTAGTTAAGGAGGCGACGCCCCTATGCCCAAGAAAAACCCGACCGTGGCCGTCCTGTACGACTTCGACAAGACACTCTCCCCGTCCAACATGCAGGAGTACGGCTTCCTGCCCGCCGTGGGCATGACGCCCCAGACGTTTTGGGCGGAATCGGAACGGTTGGCCCAGGAGAGCCAGATGGATCGCATTCTGGCTTACATGTACCTCATGCTGCAAAAGGCCGAGGGCAAGACCCAGATTACGCGGCAGGCCTTTGTGGACAAGGGGCGGACGGTGACCCTGTTCCCCGGGCTGGAGGACTGGTTTGACCGGGTGAACGCCTATGCCCGGCAGGCGGGGGTGAACGCCGAACATTTCATCATCTCCTCCGGGCTGGCCGAGATCATCCAGGGCACCCCTATTGTTCGACAGTTCAAGAAGGTGTTCGCCTCGTCGTTCTATTACGACTTAAACGGCGTGGCCCGCTGGCCGGCCTGGGCGGTCAACTTTACCAGCAAGACACAGTTTTTGTTCCGGATCAACAAGGGGGTGCTCGACCTCAACCGGGACGACGAGCTCAACCTGTATGTCCCCGAGGGGGAGAGGCCCATTCCCTTCTCCCGGATGATCTACATCGGTGACGGGTTTTCCGACGTGCCCTGCATGAAGCTGGTCAAGTCGGGAGGCGGCTGTTCCATCGGAGTGTACGCCGGACGGACCAAGGAGACGGTGGTTCAGCTGGTGGCGCAGAACCGGGTGGATTTTGTGGCCCGGGCGGACTACTCGGCGGGCAAGGAACTGGAGACCATCCTGTTCCGGGTGCTCGACCTGGTGGCGGCGCGGTACCGGATGGACGCCCTGGTCGCGGACAGGGAGACCGGTTCGTGACGCTGATTGATCTGTCCCACCCCCTGGGGGAAAACACGCCGCTCTTTCCGGGGGACGCGCCCCTGTCGCTGACGCCGTGCAAAACCCATGAAGCGGACGGCTACAACGCCTTCACCCTCTCCACCGGCCTGCACGCGGGCACCCATTTGGACGCGCCGTTGCATTTGCTGCCCCAGGGGAAGGGCGTGGAAGACTATCCCCTGGCGCGGTTTCACGGGCGCGGGGTGCTGCTGGATGCGCGGGGGCAGGCGGTCGTCCACATGCGGGCAGACTATGAGGATCTGGTGCGGCCCGGGGACGCGGTGCTGCTGTACACGGGGTTTGACGTCTGGTTTATGGCCGATCCGGCGCGGTATTTTGGGGCCCACCCGGTGATCGACGAAGCGTTTTGCGACTTTCTCCTCCGGCGGGGGGCCGGGTTGCTGGGGTTGGATACGCCCTCCCCCGACCGGGCGCCCTTCCCGCTTCACCGCAAGCTGTTGGCGGGGGAGGTCTTTTTGTTGGAAAACCTGACAAATTTGGGCGCGTTGGCGGGCGGGCCGCCTTTTGAGGTGCTGGCCCTGCCCTTGCGGCTGAAGGCCGAGGCCAGTTTGGTGCGGGCGGTGGCGTTCAGAGGGCAGACGGGGATGAGAGACGATTGATGAGGGGGTTATGATATGAGCAATCGGTTTGTGCCGGAGTATCGGGGGCTTTTGCGGCACCATTTTATCGAGGTGCCGACGGTGATCCACGAGTGTAGCGGGATTCGCATCTTCGGTCGTCGGATTAAATCACTTGTTTTCTCCACGGATGTGGCCATTATCAAGAATATCAACGCCGACGCGGTGATTTCGGTCTATCCCTTTACGCCCCAACCGGCCATCACCCATGCGGTGCTGCTGGCCTCGGACATGCCGGTGTTTGCCGGGGTGGGGGGCGGCGTTACCCGGGGGCTGCGGGTGGTCAACCTGGCCATGGACGCCGAGTTTCAGGGGGCCACCGCCGTGGTGGTCAACGCCCCCACCGAAAACGAGATCATCACCCGGCTCAAAAAGACCATCGACATCCCGGTGGTGGTCACGGTGGTGTCCGAGGAGACAAACATCCGCGCCCGGTTGGACGCGGGAGCGGACATGATCAACGTGTCGGGCGCGGATCGCACCCCGGCCATTGTGCGGGCGATCCGGGAGAGCTTTCCCGAGGTGCCCATCATCGCCACCGGCGGGGCCACGGATGAGACGATCCGGCAGACCATTGCGGCGGGGGCCAACGCCATCACCTATACCCCGCCCAGCAACGGCGAGCTGTTCCGGTTGTCCATGGACAAGTACCGGGCGGAACAGGCGGGGGTTTGACGGCGAAAATCAAACGAGTGAATCGTCGGATTTAAATTGTTGAACGAAGAACGGCGGGCCGAATTTTCACATTCGGCCCGCCGCTTCATCAGCGGATTGAATCCGGAGATTCAGTCCGCTGCTTTTTCCACTTCTTCCAGCAGGGCCACGGCGTGGGCGGCGATGCCCTCCCCTGCCCCGGTGAAGCCCATGCCCTCCTCGGTGGTGGCCTTGAGGTTTACCCGGTCTGGGGGGAGGCCGAGGATATCGGCGAGGTTTTGGCGCATTTGTTCCCGGTATGGGGCCAGTTTGGGGGCCTGGGCGAGGACGGTGATATCCACGTTGACCGGGGCGAAGCCGTGTTCGGACAGCAACGCCGCCGTCCGGCGCAGCAGGACAAGGCTGCTGACGCCCGCAAGGGTGGGGTCTGTGTCGGGGAAGTGCTGGCCGATGTCCCCCAGACCGGCGGCGCCCAGGAGGGCGTCCATGAGGGCGTGGGTCAGGACGTCGGCGTCCGAATGGCCCAGCAAACCCCGCCCGCCGAAGGGGACGGTCACCCCGCCCAGCACTAGGGGGCGGCCGTCCGCCAACCGGTGGGCGTCATATCCGTGCCCGATGCGCATCTTGTCCCACCTCTATTTTTTCATATCTAACCGCTGTCTCAGAAGGGCTTCGGCCAGGATCAGATCGTCGGGGGTGGTCACTTTGAGGTTCTCATAGGAACCCGGGGACAGCCAGACGGTCATGCCCATGCGTTCCACCGCGCCGCAGTCGTCGGAGACTGCCCAGTCCTCCCGCAGGGCGCTGACGAGAGCGGCTTTGAGCAGACCGGCGTTGAAGACCTGAGGGGTCTGGATGAGGGCGAGGGACTCCCGGGGAGGGGTGGAGAGGACGTGATCCCGCTGGATTTCCTTGACGGTGTCCTTGGAGGGGACGGCGGGGGCGACCGCGCCGTACCGGGCGGCCAGGCGGACGGCTTCCGAGATGAGGGCCGGGGTGACCAGGGGGCGGGCGGCGTCATGAACGGCGGCCAATTCGGCCTTGGGGGATATGGCCATCAGCCCGGCGTACACCGAAGCGGTACGGGTGTCCCCGCCCCGGACGATGTGGGTGACCTTGGCGAAGCTATACTGTCGGCAGAGGTCTCCCAGGGGGATGATGTCGTCGGGGCGGGCGGAGAGGACGATTTCGTCTATGTCGGGGCAGGCGTCCAGGGCGGTCAGCGTGTAAGCGACGAGGGGTTCGCCGCACAGTTGGGTAAAAATCTTGCCGCCGCCGCCCATGCGCAGGGCCTGCCCGGCGGCGGGCACCACCGCCGCGCAATAGGGCCGGACGGGGGGACGCGGTTTTTTGCGCTTGCCGAAGGGCATAAGGGAAGGCACCCCCTTCAGAGGTTAGATGTTAGCGGTCAGGGACAGGGGGGATTGACGGTTTGATGGTAGAAGTCCAGGGTGGGGAAATCCCGTTCCAGGTGGGCCAGGACGTAGGTTTCGGCGGCGGCGGTGAGCAGGGCGAGGGGTTCGGGGGCGAGGGTGAAGGAAAACAGCCGTTTGGCCTCGCCCAGGACGATATGCCGCAGGGCGAGACGGGCGGCTTCGCCCAAGGGAAGAGAGCGGCCTGATTCCAGGCCGTCCCGGCATGTTTCGCAGTGGACGACCCCCTGTTGGGGGTGGAGACAGGGGGCCTCTGGAGGGGTGCGCCCGCAGACGGGGCAGGTTTCCACCTCGGGCTGGTAGCCGCACAGGGACAGCAGACGCATTTCGGTGGCCGGTTTGACCAGGGCGGGGGATTTTTCGGTGCGAGCCAGGGCATAGCAGGTGTTGAGCATCAGAGAAAAGACCGCCGGGTCGGGCACCTCGTCGGACAGGGCTTCGCACAGCCCGGCCAGGTAGACGGCCAGGGACAGGCGCTCAATGTCCCGCCGCAGGCCGTAGAAGGTATCCAGCACCTCGGCCTCGTCCAGGGTACAGCGATCCCGGTTTTCAAAGAGGGTCATGCGGGAATATACCAGGGGCTGGGAGGCCGCCGCCAGCTTGCCGCCGAACCGCCGCGCCCCCTTGGCCCGCACGGTGCGTTTGCCGGTTTGGAGGGTCAGGACGGTGAGGATTTTGTCGGTCTCCTTGTACTGGGCCTCCCGGAGAACCAGGGCCTCGGTTTGAATGTACATAAGCGTTTATTGCCCCGCCGATTTCAGGATGGAGTCCCTATGGAAAGACAGCGTTTCGCCGGAAAAACGAAGAGAACGCCGGGCCGCCCCGGGTCTATTTCAGCGCCCCCGTGTCAAACCCCAGGTTGTGCAATTGGCCGGGATTGTTGCGCCAATCCGCCCGGACTTTGACCCAGGACTGGAAGAGTACCGGGCCTTCGTACATCTCCTCCAGCTCGGCGCGCATTTCCTCGCCGACAGTTTTGAGCATGGCCCCCCGTTTGCCGATGAGGATGCCCTTGTGGGACTCCTTCTCGCACAGGATGGTTACGCTGATTTCCACCAGTTTGTTTTCTCGCTCCCGGAGGGTGTCCACCATGACGGCCACGCCGTGGGGCACCTCTTTGTCCAAATGGTTGAGGAGTTTTTCTCGCACCAGTTCGGCGATGAGCTCCCGCTCCGGCTGGTCGGTGACCTGGCCTTCGGGATAGAGGGGCGGGCCTTCGGGGAGAAGGGGTTCCAGTTCATTTAGGAGCAGGTCGGTTCCGTCTCCCTCACGGGCGGACAGGGGTACCACGGCGGCGAAACGGAAGGCCTGCCGATAGGCCTCAATGACCGGCAGCAACGACGCTTTGGGCACGGTGTCCACCTTGTTGATGACCAATAGGACGGGGGTATCCCCGGCGGACAGGCGCTCCAGCAACAGGGTTTCGGGGGTGCCCACCCGGGGGATCGGCTCAACCACGAGGGCCACGGCGTCCACGCCGCCCGCGCTATCCCGCGCCACTTGGAGCATATATTCGCCCAAGCGGTTGCGGGGTTTGTGAAAGCCGGGCGTGTCGAGGAAGACAAACTGACAAGCGCCCCGGACCACCACCGCGCTGATGCGGCGGCGGGTGGTCTGGGGCTTGTCGGAGACGATGGCGATTTTTTCGCCGGCCAGACGGTTGAGCAGCGTGGATTTACCCACGTTGGGCCGGCCGACCAGGGCGACAAGACCGGATTTTGTGATATTCATGGCGCATCCTTTGGGGGCTTTTCCCGGCGGGAGCCCCTGACAAACAGAATGGAAACGGCGAGCATCGCCGCCGGAAGAAGGGCAAGCCAAGGACGGCCCAGGGCGAGTTCCCACAGCCGAGCCAGGGGTTCGGGCCGCAAAAAGACGACAAGCCCCGCCGCCGCCGCGAACAGGCAAGCCACCAGCACCCCGCCGGCGGCCACGTCCTTGCTATGCCGGATGAAGTCGCTGTATTGCGGACAGACCATGTCGCACAGGCGCTCCAGGGCGGTGTTGAGCATTTCGGCGCACATCACCAGGGCCATGCAAATCAGGCAAACCACCCAAGCCCACGGCTCCAGCCCGGCCAGCACGCCG
>JAITQI010000143.1 GCA_031289065.1 Oscillospiraceae bacterium | reverse complement strand
GGTCAACGCCCTGGATCTGCTGGGCAGGCCCCGCGCCGACGCGCTGGCCCTCAGTATGCCCTGCTTCGGCACCACCCCCCGCACCCGCACCAACGCGGAACAGCTCTCCCGCGCCGTCGGCGCGTCGTTTGAAACCATCGACGTCAGGGAAGCCGTACAGATACACCTCCGGGACATCGGCCAGCCTGACGGGCTGTACGACGTCACCTACGAAAACGCCCAGGCCCGGGAGCGCACCCAGGTACTCATGGACGTGGCCAACCGAACCGGCGGTCTGGTGGTGGGCACCGGCGACCTGTCCGAACTGGCCCTGGGCTGGTGTACCTACAACGGCGACCACATGAGCATGTACGCCGTCAACGTGAGCATTCCCAAGACCTTGGTGCGCTACCTGGTGTCCGCCGAGGCCGACCGCTACCGGGCCCTCGGCCAAACCGCCCTGGCCGACACCCTCGACGACATCCGCGCCACCCCCATCACCCCGGAGCTGTTGCCCGCCGGGCAGGGGCAGCCCACCCAGGAAACCGAACAGCTCGTCGGCCCCTATCTGCTCAACGACTTCTTCCTGTATTACGTCGTCCGCTTCGGCTTCCGCCCGCGCAAGGTGTTCCGCTTGGCCCGCCAGGCCTTTGACGGCGTTTATACGCCCGAAGCCCTGCGGGCGGCCCTGCTGCGGTTTTATACCCGGTTCTTCTCCCAGCAGTTCAAACGCTCCTGCCTGCCCGACGGCCCCAAGGTGGGCACCGTCACCCTCTCCCCCCGAGGCGACTGGCGTATGCCCAGCGACGCCAGCGCGGCGCTCTGGCTGGAAGAGACGGCGGCGCTATCTCTATAAAAACAAAAAATCAAGGTGTGTTTGAAAATTAGCAAACACGCCTTGACCGTAAAAAGCACCGAAAGGGGAGCCAGCGTTTCCCAACCGTGACCACCGTTTCTCAACCCTTGCCCATCCCCGCGATCACGCTCACCACGCCGAAAATCACCGGCTGATGCAACATATAAATCAGCAGCGTATACCGCCCCACAACGGGCAGAACGGGTACGCGTGTCTTATAAAACCAGCGCGGGAAGTCCCCCGCCTTGATGTGCCCCCCGGCCCACGTGCCGAACAGGTAGAGGAAAAACCAGGGCAGCAGCGGGAAATAGTCCGGCGCGCCGTACTCGGGGCCGATCAGCCCCAGCATCTCCAAATAGGGCACCCCCGCAAACAGCGCTCCCCGCAACGGGAACACCGCGTAGCATACCACGAACAGTCCCCCGAACAGCCAGGGTTGCAGCCACCGGGGCAGCTTGCCCTGCCAGACGGCGGGGTCGCCCCCCAGGATCATGCACAGCCCCAAGCAGTGCAAAATCCCGAAGGAAATCGCCGTACCCGCCCCCATAAAGCCCGTCACAAACGACACCAGCAGGGCGCAGCCCAACACCCGCAAACCCCGCCGCCGGTTGTCCCGGGCGTAACAGGCCGACACGCCGGACAGTGTGATAAACACTCCGGCGAACAACGGCTCCAAGGTGTTCAGCAGCGGGTTGTACAGAATCTCTTGCGACATGAGACCCGCCGCCACCAAATCGTAGCCGGTGTGGTAGGCCACCATCAAAATGATGGACAGCCCCCGGGCCGCGTCGATCAGTTGAATCCGGCGGGACGCCCGCTCCGTGCCGCCCCCCGGCTCAGACATTGAACCGGAACAGCACGATGTCCCCGTCCCGCATGACATATTCCTTGCCCTCGGAACGAACCAACCCCTTGTCCCGTGCGGCGGCCATGCTGCCAAGGGCCATGAGATCGTCGAAGGCGATGACCTCGGCCCGGATGAAACCCCGCTCAAAGTCGGAATGGATGACCCCGGCGGCCTGGGGGGCCTTGGTGCCCGCCCGAATCGTCCAGGCCCGCACCTCGGGGGTGCCCGCCGTCAGGTAAGAGATCAGCCCCAGCAGGGTATAGGAGGCCCGCACCAACCGGGGCAACCCCGGCTCGGTCAGACCCAATTCTCCCAAAAACAGCGCCCGTTCCTCGGCGTCCAGCTCGGCCACATCGGCCTCCAGCTTAGCGCACAGGGGTAGCGCCTGCGCCCCCTCCCGTGCGGCCACGTCCGTGACCTGCCGCAAGTAGGGATGCTCGTCCCGGGCCGTGAACCCGGCCTCGTCCATGTTGGCGCAGTAGATCACCGGCTTGCCCGACAGCAGGGGCGCGGTGGCGACCAGCGCCTGTTCCTCCGGGGTGCAGGAAAAAGAGCGGGCCGACTGCCCGCCGTCCAGATGGGAGAGCAAACGTTCAAACAGCGCCGCCTCGGCGGCGTATTTTTTGTCCCCCTTGGCCAGCTTTTGCGCCTTGTCGATCCGCCGGGAGACGATGTCCATGTCGGCCAGCGTCAGCTCCAAATTGATGATCTCAATATCCCGCGCCGGATCGGTCCCGCCCTCCACATGGATGATGTTGTCCGAATCGAAACACCGCACCACATGCACAATGGCGTCCACCTCCCGGATGTGGGTGAGGAATTGGTTGCCCAGCCCCTCGCCCTTGGAGGCCCCCCGCACCAGCCCGGCGATGTCCACAAACTCGATGACCGCCGGCGTGACCTTGTGGGGGTGGTACAGGTCGGCCAGCGCGTCCAGCCGCCCGTCCGGCACGGCCACCGTGCCCACATTGGGCTCGATGGTGCAAAAGGGATAGTTGGCCGACTCCGCCCCCGCGCTGGTGATGGCGTTAAACAGCGTGCTCTTGCCCACATTGGGCAGGCCCACAATGCCAAGTTTCATCGATTATACCTCCACTTCCAACCCGTCGTAGGCCACCCCAATGCCATACAGCCGCAACCGCTCCTCCAACGGACGGTGCAGCAGGCCGGAGGTGTGGGAAAAATGGGTGGCCAAATACCGGGTGTGCGCCGAGGCGCTCTTTTGCTGAAACAGCCGTCGCTTGACCGTGATATTGTCCTCCAACGTCATGTGGTTCTGGGTGTCCGAGTGGATGGGATTGGTGCAGTCCATGCTGACAAAATCGATATGTCGCCCGGTCAGATAGTCCCAGGTTTCCTCGGGGAAAAAGCCGGTGTCGTTGCCGTACAGCAACGCCCGCCCGTCTTTTTCGATCAGGTAGATGAAGGCCCCCTTGCCGTGCCGGGCCTGGAGCGGCGTGACCGTATACGGCCCGAGGGGGTGGGGCTCGAAGAGTTTCAGCTCCTCAAAGTAGAGGAAGGGCGCCAGCCGCTCCATTTCCTCCGCCCCCAGCACGAGTTCCATCCGCGTCCGCACGGCGGCCCCGCCGAAGACCCCCACCCGCTCCCGGTCGGCCCCCAAGGCGTACGGCGTGCGCAGATTTTTCAGTTCCGAAACATAAAAATGGGCGGCGTGGATGTGGGTGATCAGCAGATACTGAAGCCCCCCCAGATCCACCTTCCCATCAAGGGAATTCACCAACAAATCGGGGGACAGATCCACCAACAGCGCCCCGTCGATGAGCATCGACGCCCGCCGCCGGATGTTTCGTCCCCCCTCCGCCCGGGCCGCCTCACAGGCCGGGCACTGGCAAAAAACCCCAGGAAACCCCTCCGCGGAACCGGTACCGAGATAGCGTATATGCATAGGAAATCCTCCCTTGTGACGCGCTCTGCGCGTGTGCCTCAACCGCTTCTATTTTTACTTGGAAAATTTATTCATTACCCATCAAATCTGCGCTAAATATGCGCCTGTTGGCAGTTATTTCATCTGCTTGCCTCGGAAACTTCCTAATCAGCCATTCCAACACCTTTAATGGGTCAGCCCCAGTCGCCCTGCGAATTTGTATCAACAGTTTTTCATGCGACGGCCTGTCCAGCGTGAGATTCGCCGCGCCTTCGGCTTGCATTCTTCGACCAAGCGCAAGGCTTCCGGAAACAAATCCCGTTCATCTTCGCGACCCAATTGTTTGCCGGCAACCGAAAACGGCGGGCAAGGAACCCCTCCGGCCAATAGGTCAATTCCGAAATATTTACATGCGGAAAAGTCTTTTACATCGCCCTCGATCACATGCCACGAAGGGCGATTATGACGCAATGCCGCGCAGGCATTTCCATCTATCTCAACAAGCGCAACATGTTCAAACCCAGCTTGTTCCAGCCCTATCGCCTGCCCGCCGGCACCGGCGTATATTTCGATTGAACGCATACGCACCCCCCGTTCGTATCATGATTGCCGCGGCGAAAATAAAACGGATAAAACCTTTGTGCTGCAATGGCTTATCCCCAGTTTTCTACTCCCACTCGATCGTCGCCGGCGGCTTGCTCGTAATATCGTACACAATCCGGTTGATGTGCGGCACCTCGCCCACAATGCGCCCGCTGGCCCGGGCCAGCACGTCATAGGGGATACGGGCGAAGTCCGCCGTCATAAAGTCGGTGGTGGTCACGCCCCGCAGGGCCAGCGTGTAGTCATAGGTGCGCTCGTCCCCCATGACGCCCACCGAACGCAGAGAGGTTAGCACGGCGAAATACTGATGGATGTCCCTATCCAGCCCCGCCAGCGCCAGTTCCGCCCGGAAGATGGCGTCGGCTTCCCGGAGCATGTCCAATTTTTCCGCCGTGAGGTCTCCGATGACCCGTATGGCCAGGCCGGGGCCGGGGAAGGGCTGCCGCCAGACCAAGCTGTCGTCCAACCCCAACGCCACGCCCAGCCGCCGCACCTCGTCCTTAAACAGCAGCCGCAGCGGCTCGACAATCTCCTTGAAATCCACATGGTCGGGCAGTCCCCCGGTGTTGTGATGGCTCTTGATGACCGCGGCGTTGCCCGCCCCCGACTCGATCACGTCGGGGTAGATGGTGCCCTGGGCCAAAAAATCCACGCTGCCGATCTTTTTGGCTTCCTCCTCAAAGACCCGGATAAACTCCTCGCCGATGATCTTGCGCTTGGCCTCCGGCTCGGTCTGCCCGGAAAGCCGCGCCAAAAAACGCGCCTCGGCGTTGACCCGGATCAGCCGGATGTCCCAGTCCCGGAAGGCGGCTTCCACTTCGTCGCCCTCGTCCTTGCGCAGCAGGCCGTGATCCACGAAAATACAGGTCAGCTGACGCCCTACCGCCTTGGACAGCAGCGCCGCGCACACCGACGAGTCCACCCCCCCCGACAGAGCCAGCAACACCTTGCCATCTCCGATCTTGGCCCGCATCTCGGCCACGGTGCGCTCGGCATAGTCCCCCATGTGCCAGTCCCCCACGCAGGGGCAAATGTCGTACAGAAACCGCCGCAGCATCTCCAGCCCGTTTTGGGTGTGAGACACCTCGGGGTGGAATTGCAGGCCGTACAGCTTCTTCTGGGGGTTTTCTATGGCGGCGTAGGATGTGCTTTGGGTGGAGGCTGCGCCCCGGAACCCCGTCGGCAGGCCCTGGATGGACACCCCGTGGCTCATCCAGGTCACGCCGGTCTCGGGCAGTCCGGCAAACAGGGGAGAGTCAGGATCAAACCGGGTCTCGGTCTGCCCGTACTCCCGCTGCCCGGTGGCGGCGGCCCGCCCGCCCAGCACATGGGCCATGAGCTGGGCGCCGTAGCAGATGCCCAGCACCGGGATACCCCGTTCAAACACCTCCGCCGGAATCAGCGGCGCCCCCGGCTCATAGACGCTGTTCGGTCCGCCGGTCAGGATGATCCCCACCGGCTTGGTCGCCTCAATCGCCGCCAACACCCGCCCGGACGGATACACCTCGCAATACACCCGCAGCTCCCGCACCCGCCGCGCAATCAGGTGGCTGTACTGCCCGCCAAAATCCAAAATCAAAACGGTCTGGTTTTGTGTGTTCATGGGGAACGCCTCGCTTTTCATATGTTAGGGCCAGATCAGGCGATCCCCGCCCACGGCCGAACCGGTACACCCAGCCCCGCCAGCTCCGCCTTGATCTCCCGCACCGTAAAATTCCGCGGCAGCCGGGGGGAGTAGAGCATCGAACTGATGATCCCCGCCGACACGCCCTCTACGGCGAAGGCCGCCGCCAGGTGTGCGGGAATACCCGCGCCGCCCGAAGCGATGACCGGCAGGTTGACCGCCCCGGCGACGGCGGCGGTGATCTCCAAATCGTATCCGCCGTGGGTGCCGTCGTTGTCGATGCTGTTGACGCAGATTTCCCCCGCGCCCAAGTCCTCGCCCCGGCGGGCCCAGATCACCGCGTCCAGCCCGGTGGCCACCCGGGCCCCGTCCAGCATGATTTCATACCCGCTGGGGATCTCTTGCGACACGCCCACCCGTTTGACCTGCATACTCAGCACGACACACTGGCTGCCGAAGGCCCGCGCCCCTTGAGCAATGAGGCTGGGGTCACGCACGGCGGCCGAATCGACGCTGATCTTTTCCGCCCCGGCCCGCAGGGTGGCATACATGTCGTCCAACGTCTTGACGCCGCCGCCCACTGTAAAGGGCACGAAGACCTGCTCCGCCACCCGGCTCACCATCGCCAAGTCCGGCCCCCGCTTTTCGGGGCTGGCCATGATGTCGTAAAAGATGATCTCGTCGATCTGTTCGTCGTACACAAGACGGGCCATCTCCTCGGCGGCGGCCACGTCGATGTTGTCCTGAAACTGCCGAGCTTTGGTCACCCGTCCGTTTTTTACGTCGAAACAGGCGATAAGGCGTTTGGTTAACATAAGAGCAGGCCCTCCTTTCTATGGCAGCAAAAAACATAGGAGCCGCCTCGTGCTCGCGGCAAAGGCGGCTGGGTAAAATGGGACGTATTTCGTTGCGATTTGTGTTCCCAACTCGTTTCAAAACGCGTCCTAATCGGCGTACACAACGCAATCCTATTCACGCTTCCATTATAGAGAAATCCCCCTCGAATGTCAACCGCCCCCGCCATTCCACGCCGCGAAATTTTTCAGCATGGCAAGTCCGGTTTCCCCGCTTTTTTCCAGGTGAAACTGCGTGGCCGCCAAATTGTCCCGGGCCACCGCCGAGCAAAACACCCCGCCGTAATCGGTCTCGGCCAAAATGTCCGACGCCGACGCCGGGACGGCGTGATAGGAGTTGACAAAGTAGAAGTGCCCGGTTGTGCCAAGGCCCTTGAGCAGGGGATGTGCCCGCCGAAAGGTCACGGCGTTCCAGCCGATCTGGGGCACCCGCACCCGGCCCGCCGGGAAGCGCGTCACCCGTCCGGGCAAAAACCCCAGCGTGTCGGTGTCCTCCTCCGCGCTGTGGGCAAAGAGCACCTGCAAGCCGACGCACACGCCCAAAAAGGGCATTCCGCCCCGCAGCACAAGCCTTTCCAGCGCCTCGACCCAGCCCGCTTCCCCCAGCGTGTCCATGGTGGCCCGGGCCGAACCGACCCCCGGCAGGATGAGCCTGTCCACGCCGTCCAGCCCCTCAGGGCGGGCAAACAGCGCCGCCTCAGCCCCCACCCGCCGCAAAGCGGTCAGCATACTGGCGGAATTCCCCGCCTTATAATCAATGACGCCGATCATAAAAAGCCCCCGTTCTGTCCGCTGATGTCATACCTCCACAATCCCCTCGAACACCTTCTCGGCCGCCCCAGTCATCCACACCCGCTGGTCGGTGTAGTTGACAATCAGCTCCCCGCCGTTCATCACCACCCGGATGTCCTCGCCCTTTTTGGCGTAGCCGCCCAGCACAGCGGCCACCGCCGAGGCGCAAGCCCCTGTGCCGCAGGCCATGGTCTCGCCGCTGCCCCGTTCCCACACCCGCATTTTGAGGGTGTGCTCGTCCACCACCCGAACAAACTCGGTGTTGACCCGGTCGGGGAACAGCTTGTCAAACTCAAACTTGGGCCCCAACTCCGACAGCTCCAGCCCGGACTCGTCCTCCACAAACACCACGCAGTGGGGATTGCCCATGGACACGCAGGTGATCCGGTAGGTCCCGCCCGCCACCTCGGTCAGACGGTCAACCACCCTGTCCCCGTCCAGCGCCACCGGGACTTTGGCCGGGGTCAGCTCGGCCCGGCCCATGTCCACCGTCACCCGGTAAACCCGATTGTCCCGCACAGTCAAAAGAAGCTCCTTGACGCCGCTCCGGGTCTCCACCGTCAGGCGCTGTTTGGGGACGATGCCGTTGTCGTACAGGTATTTGGCCACGCACCGGACGGCGTTGCCGCACATCTGGGCCTCGCTGCCGTCCAGGTTGAAAATGCGCATCTTGGCGTCGGCCGTATCGGAGGGGCAGATCAGCACAATGCCGTCTCCCCCCACGCCGTAGTGCCTGTCGGACAGGAAGATCGACAGGGACTCGGGGGAGTTGATCTCCCGGTCAAAGCAGTCGATGTAGATATAGTCGTTGCCGCAGCCCTGCATTTTGACGAAGGGAAGCCTCATGCGCTCGCTCCTCATGCCGTTAATGTCCACCAATTCGGTGCTGATTTCGCTGTATCGGCTCATCAGGCTGTCGGCCACCGCCCCCGCCGTGTCCAGCGAGGTCAGGCAGGGAATGCCCAGCAGGCAGGCCTTGCGCCGGATTTTCACATCGTCCCGGGCCGGGTCGCGGCCCTTGGCCGAGGTGGACAGAATATAAACCACCTTGCCGCTCTCCAGCAGGGTCATGGTGTTGTCCGAAGCGTTTTCGCTGATCTTGCCCACCGTTTTCACCGCCAGCCCCGCCTTTTTAAGAACCGCCGCCGTCCCCGCCGTGGCGTACAGGGAAAAGCCCAGAGCGGCAAACTTCTTGGCGATGTCGGCCACCTCGGCCTTGTCCCCGTCCCGCACCGTGATGAACACGCCGCCCCGTTTGAACATCTTGTACCCCGCCGCCACCAGGCCCTTGTACAGGGCCTCCTCCAGGTTTTTACCCAGCCCCAGCACCTCGCCGGTGGATTTCATCTCGGGGCCCAATTGGGTGTCCACGTCGGTCAGTTTTTCAAAGGAGAACACCGGCACCTTGACGGCGGTGTAGGGGGGCAGCTTGTACAGCCCCGCGCCGTACCCCAGGTCGGACAGCTTCTCGCCCAGACTGACCCGGGTGGCCAGCTCGCACATGGGCACCCCGGTCACCTTGCTCAGATAGGGCACCGTCCGGGAAGCCCGGGGGTTCATCTCGATGATGTACAGCTCGCCCTCTCGGCTGATATATTGCAGATTGACCAGTCCCAACGCCTTGGACGCCAGACACAGCCGCTTTGTGGTCTGAAGCACCTCCTGGGCGAAGACGTCGTCGACGTGGATGGCCGGATAGACCGAAATGCTGTCGCCCGAGTGGATGCCGGTGCGCTCGATGTGCTCCATGATACCGGGGATGAGGATGTCCTCCCCGTCGCAGATGGCGTCCACCTCGATTTCGATGCCGCTGACATACTGATCGATGAGCACCGGGTTGTCCTGGTTGAGCCGCAGGATGATCTCCATGTACTCCAGCACGTCCTCGTCCCCGAAGGCGATGATCATGTTCTGCCCGCCCAGCACATAGGAGGGCCGCAACAGCACGGGGTAGCCCAGCGACCGAGCGGCGGCCAGGGCCTCGTCGCAGGTCATCACGGCGGAACCCTTGGGGCGCTTTATATCCAGCTCTTGCAGCAGGGCATCGAACCGCTCCCGGTCCTCGGCCATGTCGATGCCATCGGCCGAGGTGCCGATGATGGGGACGTTCAGCCGCCCCAGGTGCCGGGCCAACTTGATAGCCGTACCGCCGCCGAAGGCGGTCACCACGCCGAGAGGGCGCTCCAGAGCGATGACGTTTAACACGTCCTCCGGGCAGACCGGCTCGAAATAGAGCCTGTCCGCCGTGTCGAAGTCGGTGGACACCGTCTCCGGGTTGTTGTTGATGATGGCCACCTCGTAGCCCATTTTCTTCAGGGCCCGGACACAGTGGACGCTGGCGTAGTCGAATTCGATGCCCTGGCCGATGCGGATGGGCCCGGAGCCCAGCACCACCACCGTCTGTTTCCCCGACCCGCCGGACAGCAACTCGCCCGCCTCATTTTCGCCGCCGCAGGCCGCCGTGTCATAGGTGGCGTAAA
>JAITQI010000108.1 GCA_031289065.1 Oscillospiraceae bacterium | reverse complement strand
GGTGGCCGCCGGGGGGGGGGGTGATGGGGGGGGTGGCGGCCGGTGCGCCGGAGACCTCCGGAACGGACGGCGCCGGTGGGGACGCGATGGGCGACGTGTCGGGGTCAGCCTGGCCGCAGCCTGTGAGCAGCGGCGCGGCCAAAAGCAGGACGGCCAGCGCGAGCGACGCGATTCGTTTCATTCTCTTTTCCTCCTGAATGTCGTTGTCAATCGCCGCGGCCGGAAGGCCGAGGGAGGGCGGCGACCGCGTGGAAACGCATTTTTCCCCTCTATTATGCACGGGGCGACACCTTTTGTCAAGGGCTTCCATCAAGGGAATTAACGGGGTGGGGATTGCCGTCTCAATCCAGTTTTATCGCCTGGGCCAGCAGGGTTTTGGCGATACCCGCCGCCACGGAGCCGCCCGAGCCGCCGTTTTCCACCAGGACGACGAAACACAGGGGGGCCTCCGCGCTGTCCAAAAAGCCGACGAACCAGGCGTGGGGGGCCTTTCCACCGCCCACCTCGGCGGTGCCGGTCTTGGCGCACAGGCGGTAGGCGGCCAGCTTGCCCTCGCCGTAGTTGTTGAGGACGTTGTCCCGCATGAGGCCCGTGAGGGTTTCGGCGGTGTCCGCCGCCAGTACGCGTTCACCGGGGCGCGTCCAGAGGCCGAACAGCCCGTCCCCCGCACCTCTCAGGATGTGGGGTGTCACCGCCCGGCCGTCGTTTGCGATGGCGGATACATACAGCAAATAGTCCAGCGGGACGGCCAGGGTCTTGTACTGCCCCACCCCCGCCCAGCCGAGGTCGGCCTGGGTCGCGTCCGCCAGGGTAAACGAGCCGCCCGAGACCGGGATGCCGTCCAGGGTCAGCCCCCGGCGGCCGAACCCGGCCTTTTGGGCGTATTGGGTCAGCCGGGTCTCGCCGAGCTCCAGGGCCAGCTGGGCGAAAGCGACATTGCAGGAGTTGGTCATGGCCTGGCCGAGTGTCTGTTCGCCGTGGGCATGGGGGCAGGTGATCCGCCCGTCTTCCAGCGTCAGCAGGCCGTCGCAGGAAAAAGTGCGCTCCCCTACCCCGGGCAGACAGTCCAGCGCCGCCGCCGCCGTGACCAGCTTGAACACCGAGCCAGGCGCGAAAGAAGCGGACAGTAGCCGATTGAGATACACCCCCTCGTAAGCCTCCGGGTCGGCGGCCAGGTCGGGGGGCTTTTGGGGGTCGAAGGTGGGGCTGCTGACCATGCACAGCAGTTCGCCGGTTCGGTAGTTCATGATGCCCACCGCCCCGGGGCGGCCGTCCAAGGCCTCATAAGCGGCGCGGCACAGGGCGGCGTCCACCGTCGTGTGAAGGTCCTGCCCCCCCGCGCCGGGGAAGGTGTAAGCGCCGGTGACGGCGCTCCAACCGGTCAGTTTGTCCCGCATCGCCACCTGGAGAGAGGAGGCCACATTGCCCCCCGGGTCACCGGTGAGGTGCATGAGGGCCCGGCGCACGTCGGCGCTCTCGTGGTAGCGGCGCTGCCCGTCCACCGTCTCGGCCAGCGCCGCGCCGTTGCGGTCGTAGATGGTTCCGGCGCGGATGAGCCGCCCTCCGCTGTAAAAATACCGGTTGGCGGGGTAGGTCGCCCAACGGGGGGCGTCCTTGGCGTACCCGCCCAGCAGCGCCCCGATGCCCACGCTGAACAGCGCACAAAACACCAACACGATCCAAGCCCTGCGCCCCATGAGTTTCATCGGCCTTAGCCCCTTCCCGAGCGGTGTCGCTCGTCGATGGATTTGATGCAGGCCAGCAGGCCCCAGCAGCCCACCATGGAGGAGCCGCCGTTGGAGACAAAGGGCAGGGTCACGCCGGTCAGGGGCAGGATGTCCAGGGAGCCGAAGACGTTCAGGGCGGTCTGGGTGAGCAGAATGACCGCCGCGCCGCAGGCCGCGATAGCGTAAAAGGCGGAACGGGCGGCCCTGACCGAGGTGGCGGCGAAAAAGGCCAACGCCAGCGGGGCCAGGGCACAGGCCAGGGCCACGATGAGCCCCCACTCTTCGGCCACCACGCCGAAGACCAAATCGGTGTCGGCGGCGGCCACATGCCGGAGGAAGCCGTGCCCCAGGCCGGTACCTAGCAGACCGCCGCTGGCGGTGTATATCATGGTGCGGGTCTGCTGGTAGCCCGTCGTGTCCGCGAAGGCCCAGGCGTTGCCCCAGGCGGCGAACCGGGCGGCGATGTAGGGCATGATACTGATCGCCAAAAAGGCCCCCGCCGCCGCCACGGCCAAGCCGACCAACAGTAGGCGGGCGTCCCCGGAGCGCAGGAAGGCCATGACCAAAAAGCCCGCGAAAAAGATGACCGCCGCGCCGAAGTCCCGCATGAGGCCCAACGCCCCGACGCAGACGCCGGAAAAACCCAAAAACATGATCAGATTGCGCCGGGTCAGCAGGTACTCCAGGGAGGCCGCCCCGGCGAAGACGAAGGCCACCTTGACCAGTTCGCTGGGCTGGATGCTGACCGGCCCCAAGGACAGCCAGTTGCGGGCCCCGAACCGGGTTTCCCCCAAGAGCAGGTTGAGGGCCAGCAGGGCCACCGAGCCCCCGGCGAACACATAGCGGGCCAACCGAGCGCGGTCGATGTTGTTGAGGAAAAAGGTCAGCACCAAAAACAGCAGTAGCCCGATGGCGATGGCCCCCACCTGTTTGAGCAGGCTGTCCGGGTCGGCCGCCGCCACAAACAGCCCGATGCCGCACAGGAAAAAGGCCAGCAGTTCCGGCTCGATCCGCCGCCGTCCCCGCCCCCGGGTGAAAAGAAAATACAGGCACTCCAGCGCCATAAACATCAAATAGGCCACCGGCACAGTCAGGCTGAAGCCCGCCCCCGCGCCGAAAGCGAAGGCGGCCAGGGCGGTCAGTTGAAACAGCAGCAGGTACAGCAGCGTGACCCCCGGCTTCAGGCTGCGGGCGGCGTCGGCCGCCCAGCCGGACAGGCCCCGCCGCTGACGGGGGCGATCGTAGTCCCCCTCCACCGGCAGGACGGTCAGTTCCACCCCGGCCAGCGTCAGCAGGTCGCCCTCCTCAAACCGGACGGTACCCGCGCAGGGCGTGCCGCCCACGGCGGTGCCCCCCGCGGAGCCCATGTCGGTGACATACCAGCCGTCCCGTCGGCGGGAAATCACGGCGTGGGTACGGGAGACGGCGGGGTCGTCGAGGGTAACGTCGCAGTTCTTCCCCGAGCCGACGGCGTTCTCCCAGTGGACGAGGGGCAGCCGCGTTCCGTCGGGGGTTTCCGCCAGCGCCCAGGGCTTCGGCCGTCTCCCACCGCTCATCAGCGGCCACAGGCAGCGCAGGAAAAGGGCCAGCGTCATCAAAGGAAAGAAAAACCGGGTGACGAAGGTCACCAAGTCCCCGAAGCCGCCCAGGCCCACAAGCCATGCCTGGACAGCGGTCTCCCATTGCGCGAACATGGCAGGCAAGCCTTGCATATCGACCCTCCAACATCAGCGGTTACATAACATGGCGACAGGGTTATTATATCCACGGCGTTCCCCGGTGTCAAGGGAAGGCAAAATCCTACAAAAAGCGAAATACGTGAGGCGCAAGCAAACAATCCCCGCGCCCTTGCGGCACGGGGATTGTTTGCTTGCTGTGGTTCCCTTTTACAGGAGATTTCCGTAGCGCCGGATGAACACCTTTTTGAACGTGGTGGCCAGCACCATATACAGCAGGACGGTGGCCGCCAGCCAGGCGAAGTAGATCGGCGGGAGGGCGGCCAAGCCGATGGCCGCGCCGAGAGACGTGAAGGGGATGACGGTGAGCGCCGCGATACCGGCAAAGCTCAGCAGGGTGACCGGCGCGGAGGCGTGGCTCTGGAAAAACGGGATCTTGGGGGTGCGGATCATGTGAATGACAAGCGTCTGGCTCCACATGGACTCCACAAACCAGCCCGCCTGGAACAGCGCGATGTAGGCCGTTTGGGCCGCCGGGTCGGTGAGCTGGTGAAACAGCAGGCCCCCGGTCATGGCCGGGCAGATAACAAAATACATGAGCAGATAGGTTGTGATGTCAAACAGCGAGCTGGTCGGCCCGAGCCAGACCATGAATTTCCCCACCGAGGAGGCGTCCCACTTCCGGGGCAGCGCCAAGAAGGCCTTGTCCACATTGTCCCACGGGATGGCGGTGCAGCTCAAATCGTAGATCAGGTTGAGCAGAATCAGGTGAAGGGGCATCATGGGCAGGAAGGGCAGGAAGGCGCTGGCCACCAGCACCGACAGCATGTTGCCGAAGTTGGAGCTGGCTGTCATTTTGATATACTTGATCATGTTGGCGTAGGTCTTGCGCCCGGCGACAATGCCTTTTTCCAGCACTCGCAGGTCTTTTTCCAGCAGGATGACGTCGGCCGATTCCTTGGCGATGTCCACGGCGGTGTCCACCGAAATGCCCACGTCGGAGGCCTTCATGCCGGCCGCGTCGTTGATGCCGTCGCCCATGTACCCGACGCTGTGGCCGCCCTCCCGCAGGGCCGTGATGACCCGGGCCTTTTGCTGGGGGGACAGTTTGGCGAAGACGCTGACCTCCTCGGCGGCCCGGCCCAGCGCCCGGTCGTCCATCTCGTCGAGTTCGGTGCCCAACAGCAGGCGCTCCACCGGAATGCCCACCTGGCGGCAGACGTTGCGGGTCACTTTTTCGTTGTCCCCGGTGAGAATTTTGACCGTGACGCCGTGATCCCTCAGGGCTTTGATGGCCCCTTCGGTGGACTCCTTGGGGGGGTCCAGGAAGGCCAAGTACCCCATGAGCACCATGTCGGCCTCGTCGGCCACCGAAAACGCGCCCACAGGGGAGGGATTTGTCTTTTGCGCCACGGCGATGACCCGCAGGCCGTCCTCGTTTAAATCGTCCACCTTGCGCAGGATGTAGGCGCGAATTTCGTTGGTCAGGGGCAGGACGTTGCCCTCAAACTCGGCGTAGCCGCAGATGGACAGCATTTCCTCCACCGCGCCCTTGGTGATCATCTGGGTCTTGCCGTTGGCCACCACGACGCTCATGCGGCGGCGCTCAAAGTCGAAGGGGATTTCATCCACCTTGATAAACCGCTCGGTCAGGCCCCGCAGTTCGGGGATGTCGGCCTGTTCCAGCTGGGTGCGTTCGATGATGGCGATGTCCATCAGGTTTTTCAGGCCGGTTTGATAGTAGCTGTTCAAAAAGGCGTGGCGCAGCACACGGGCGTCCTCGTCCCCGTGGATGTTGAGGTGGTATTCCAGCGCCACTCTGTCCTGGGTCAGCGTCCCGGTCTTGTCGGTGCAAAGGATGTCGATGGAACCCAGGTTTTGAATGGAATTCAGGTTTTTGATGATGGTCTTTTCCCGGGACATGGCCACAGCGCCCTTGGCCAGACAGGTGGTGACGATCATGGGCAACATTTCGGGGGTCAGGCCCACGGCCACCGACAGGGCGAACAGCACCGCCTGGAGCCAGTCCCCCTTGGTCAGCCCGTTGGCGAATAGCACCACCGGCACCATGACCAGCATGAACCGGATGAGCAGCCAGGACACCGAGTTGACGCCCTTTTCAAAGCTGGTCTGCACCGGCTTGGCCGTGACGTTTTTGGCCATGTCGCCGAAGAGGGTGTCGTCCCCTACCGCCAGCACCACGCCCACGGCGCTGCCGCTGATGACGTTGGAGCCCATGAAGGCCAGGTTGTGGGTCTCGGCCAGGCTGTCCGGCGCGCCCAGCGCGGCGGCGGCGGTTTTTTCCACCGACGCGCTCTCCCCGGTCAGGGCCGACTGGCTGACGAACAGGTCTTTGGCCGAAATCACCCGCATGTCCGCCGGGATCATGTCCCCCGCCGCCAGATGGACGACGTCGCCCACCACGACCTCTTCCAGGGGGATTTCAATCCGCCCCTCTTCCCGCCGCTGGACGCTGGTGGTTGTCTTGATCATTTTGAGGAGCTTTTCCGCCGCGTTGCCGCTGCGGGTCTCCTGGACAAAGCGCAAAAGCCCCGAAATCAGCACCATGGTTACGATGATGATGACCGTCATGGGGTTGGCTTTTCCGGGTTCGGGCAACAAAATGTCGGTGAAGGTGGACACCAGGGCCAGCCCGAAGAGAATGGCGGTAAAGGGATTGACAAAGGCCGCGCAAATGTGCCGAAATAGGGAGACTTTTTTGCCGTGGGTCACCGTATTTTCGCCGAACTGTTCCCGGGCAGCGTCCACCATGTCCTCGTCCAGGCCATCGGCCGCCGCGTTCAGGCTGTCCAGCAGGGCCTCGGTCTCGGCGGCGGCGGCCCGCTTGAGACGGGTCTGAACCTCATTGCGCCGGGCGATTTCCGCCGGCGTCCGTTTTGTGTCCGTGCGGACGTTCATTTTTTGCATTGTTTCTGCACCTCCTTCGTAATGCGCGTGGTCGCGCCGGAAGCACAGCCCGTCCCCTGACGGTCAGGCGGTCGCCGAACCAACCGTTTTCCCCGGGGCAAACGATTGATTCAGCCTATCCCCAAAGGCGGTCGGAAGGAACCCGTGGCCGTTCCTTTCGCCGCGTCTCTTCGGTGCCGTCCGTCAGGGTCGGCGCTGCGTCTACTTCCCGGTTCCATTCCGTTCACCTGCCTTGTTTCACAGTGTATTTATGATCAAAGACCGGCTGGGCGGGTTTATTTTACCCGCCGCCGTCTCTTCTATGTTCCGGACAAAACAAAAGACCCCTGCCATCGCCCGCGACGACGGCAGAGGAACGCAGTTCCCCACCCCGAAAAACGCCCGGCCCTTCGGCAAGCGTTTTTTCCGCCATCGTACAAGTTTTAGCTTCACAGGGCGATGAAATTGCATTATTCCATGCCTTGGTTTCGACATGGACTGTTTACCTGCTCATGGTGTCTCCACCATTCTGCGGCAGCAACCCGTATCCCTGTGGTAGCCTTACCTACCGAAACGGTTTCCGAGAAATCTTTCCTGTTTACTTGTCCAGTATACGCCCGGTGGGGCGGGTTGTCAAGCCCATTTTGGGGTGTGGGCGCGGTGGGATTTTGGGTTCAGCGGACGATCTTCAGCCCCTCTTTTGTGTAGGCGTCGGCCGCACGGTCAACGCTCAACAGGGTGAAGTCATTCCGGATCGCTTCCCAGATCAAAAACCGGTTAAAGGGGTCTTTGTGGTGGGGCGGGAGTCTGTACGCTGAGATCGCGTCAAGGGGACGGATTTCCGTGCATATATAGTAGCTTGTGTCCAACGCCGCAAAGAAGTCTTCAGGGGTCAAACCATGCAGGGAGAGCTTTTTTAGTCCATACTTGATGGAGATTTCCCACAGGCTGACCGGGCTGTAGTAAATCTCGGTTTCCTCTTCCAGCAGAATGGCTTGTATGGGTTCCGACAGGCGTTCGGGCTCAAAAAAAGACCACAACAGCACATGGGTGTCAACAAGGTATCTCATAAACCCAGCAACTCCCCGTCGGACATGGCGTAATCGGCGGAAAACAGCACCGTTCCCCGGTCCTTCAAGGTGCCAAGCTGACGTTTTTTTGTCTTTTTCCACGCTTCATAGGGGACGATGACGGCCACGGTCTTCCTCTTTTTTCCATAGGAAATGGCGACCTCGTGCCCCTGCTCAACGTCCTTCATGACAGCCGAAAAATGGGTTTTCGCTTCCGCGAGAGGTATGGTTTTCATCCGCCGTCCTCCTTGACCGAAGTGATTGTATCTTCAGTATACCACAACAGACCATGTTAGTCAAGTTGGTTTTTTATACAGCGACGGATATGTGTCTTGGATAGCTTTCACACAAGCCCGGTTTTTCGGCGCAAGGCCAAAAAACCGGGCTTGTGTGAAAGCTGGCACGCCTGAAGGGACTCGAACCCCCAACCCTCAGAACCGGAATCTGATGCTCTATCCATTGAGCCACAGGCGCACATTGCCGAGAAGACATCCCCAGAGACCGCCGCCGCGCCGGACAGTTTCGCGCCGGGGCACCTCTGCCGTCCCTATTTATACCACAGATCAGGCCGGATTGCAAGAGGCAAGAATCCGATTATGTGTCCGTTTCCAACCGGGCTTCCAGGTCTTCCGGCGGGTCGGCGGCTTGGATGGCGTTGTGTTTCCAGCGCCCGGACAGCATGAAGATGGCAATGGCTATCAGCGCCCCCGTGCTGGCGGCCGGGGCGCCCCAGCCGACGCCGTACAGGCCTTGACCCAGGGTGACGCCGATCAGGTAGCAGACCGGCACCCGTAGCAGCACGGCGGACAACATACCGGTGAACAGGGAGAACACCGAGTGTCCACCGCCGATCAAAAAGCTGTTGAGGCAGAAGATAAACGGGATGAGCAAGAAGTCGAAGCTGAAACTTTTCAGGTAGAGCGCCCCGGCTTCGATGACGTTTCTATCGTCGCTGAACAGGGCCACGATCTGGTCGGGGAACAGCTGCACCAGGGCAAAAAACGCGTAGGTGATCACGGCGGCCAGCAGACAGCCCTGCCAACAGGATTTGATCGCCCTGTCCATGCGGCCCGCGCCGATGTTTTGGGCGCTCATGGTGGACACCGACGCGCTGATGGCGGCGGCCGGCATGAAGGCGAAGCTGTTGAATTTGCCCACCGCGCCCACACCCGCCGAGGCGTTCACGCCGCCGACAATGTTGACGATGGCGGTGAGAAACAGGAAAGACAGGCTGGTCACGCCGTTTTGGACGGCGGTGGGCAGCCCGATCTTAAAGATGAGCTTGCACTGCGCCCGGTCGATGGCAAAGGAACGAAATTTGAAGTCGAAATGAAACCGGTTGCGGATCATGAAGCTGATGCACAAAAACATGCTGATGGCCTGGGAAATGATGGTGGCCAGCGCCGCGCCGAAGGAGGCCCAGTGGAAGCCCGCCACAAACAGGAAATCCAGCGCGATATTGGTCACGCAGGCGGTGAGCACAAAATAAAAAGGGTGCTTGGAGTCCCCCATGCCGCGCAGGATGGCGCTCAGGGCGTTGTAGCCGAAAATGAAGACCAGGCCGATGACGGTCACGGTCAGGTAGCGGTCGCTTTCAAAATAGGATTCCGTCGGCGTCTGCATCAGAAGCAGCATGGGCCGTTTCAAGACCAGCATGAGCGCTGTGATGACGGCCGCCCCGACCACCAGCAGAGTGATGATGGTGGAGGTGACCTTTTCCAGCGCCTTGCGGTTGCCCGCGCCCATATACTGGCCGATGAGCGCCGTTGCGCCCATGCACAGCCCGATGATGATGTTTGTCAAAATAAAAGTGATCTGCCCGCCGATGTTGACCCCCGACATGCTGTTCGGCCCGGCGAACCAGCCCACGATGAGCATGTCGGCCACATTGTAGAAGGATTGCACCATGTTGGACGCAATAAAGGGCAGGGCAAAGCGGAGCAGCGTTCTCAGGACGTGCCCCTCGGAGAGGTTTCGTTCCATGGCACTCGGCATGAGGGCGGCAGCCTCCTTCGTCTTGGGCAGATTTATGCTAACAGATTCTTTCCCAATTGTCAACGCGTAAATCCGCCGAAAGGCCCCCCGCTTCGCTTGACATTTGGGCGCGGCCCTGTTACCATAAGGAAGACGCGGATTTATTCCGCCCCGTCGGGGCGCCGTCCGCCATCTGACGTCTAACCTCCAACCGTTGACCGCTGACCTCTGAAGGGGGTGGCTTGTCTATGCCCTGCGCGGCGTGTGTTCCCCATATGAAAACACGGCCGGTCAAACGACTGACCGCGCTGGCGCTTTGCCTGGTATTCATCGCCGTGTCCCTTCTCGCGGCGGTCTTTGTCTATACCCATCTGAACCACACCCATGATCACAACGGCCCCGAGGGAAGTTGCGCGACCTGCGCCCATATCGCGGTGGCCGAGAACCTGCGCCGACAACTGGGGACGGGGGCCGTCGCCGTCGTCTTGGCGTTTGGGATGCTGTTCGCCCTTTTGGCCGTGCTCAAGCCAGTTGTCTTCGGCGGGAGCCGATGTACCCTTGTCAGCGCGAAAATCAGGCTGAACCGCTGAAAAACTCTCCGCGAGGGATTTCGTTGCCTACGGGTCGAGCGTCCGGCGTTTTGACGCCGCGTTGGCCCGGGTGTGGTTGATGTTTCTCCGCGGTATTTTTGTGTCCCAAATCAAAAACACAAGGAGAGTTTACATGAAACGATTCGCTTCTCCCCTGCCGGTTCTTCTGCTGGCCGTTCTGTTGGCGGTGACGCCGCTGACCGGCTGCGGGCCGGCGGCGAGCCCCGGCGCGGGGACGGAAGGGCTCAGCGTCGTGGCCACCATTTTCACGCCCTTTGACTTCGCCCGGGTCATCGCGGGCGACCGGGCCGACATCACCATGCTGCTGCCCCCCGCCGCTGAGAGTCACTCCTTTGAGCCGACGCCCCAGGACGTGATCAAAATCCAAAACTGCGACCTGTTCATCTATGTGGGCGGCGAGTCCGACGAGTGGGTGACGGGCATTCTCGACTCTATGGATACCGCGAACATGAAAATCGTCACCCTCATCGACTGCGTTGACGCGGTGGAGGAGGAAATCGTGGAGGGCATGGAGGAAG
>JAITQI010000142.1 GCA_031289065.1 Oscillospiraceae bacterium | reverse complement strand
GGCCGTGCCGGTCATGCCCACCCGGGCGACGACGTCCCCCAGCTTGACCGCCTGCCCGTCCCGGGCCAGCACCTGGCTGCAATGGGCGTAAAAGGTGGCGTACCCGCCGTCGTGCAGGACCTCCACATAGTTGCCATAACTGTCGCTGTACCCCGTGGCGGTCACCACGCCGTCGGCGAAACTGCGGATGTCCGTGCCGCTGGGAGCGGCGATGTCCATCCCGTAATGAAACAGCGTCTCCCCGTAAACCGGGTGCGTCCGATAGCCGAACCCGTCGGATACCCGCCCGGACAGCGGCGCGGCCCACGGGAAGGGTAATTCATACCGGGTGTAGTCCACATTGGTCGGCACCGCCATGCCAAAGGGCACCGGCGGCGTGTCGTCCTGCGCGTCAGCCTCGGACAGGGATATCTCCCAGCCGGAGAGGTAAATGGTGCCCATCGGAAGGATGTCCGGCGCCCCAAGGGCTTCCGTCCCCGCGGCCGTCCCCGAAGGGCTGACGGTGGGCGGCGGCGCGGGGGAATCCGCCCCGGCGGGCCCCGCCTCCACCGGTTCCTTCCCGGCAAACAGCGCGTCGGACAGCACCTGGAACACCTCGCGGATGTCCCCTCCGTCCGAAAGAGCCTGCCCCACCGACGCGAAGGCCGCTTTGTAGTCCACGCCCCCGCCGATGTTGGCGGCCAGCGTGCGCTTGAGCTCGGCCGCGCTCTCGGGGGAGACGATTTTCAGCAACAGCACCCCGCCCAGCACAATCAGGCAGATGACCAACTGGGCGAACCGCCGCCGGGTTTTGTCCGGCTTGGCCGCCGTGTCCGGCCCGCCCCGCCGAGGGGAAACGCTCCCCCGCCGCCGGTCCCCCGGCAACGCCCTCGGCCCCTGGGGCAGGGCCGCCGCGGAGGGAAACTCCGTTGGATGGCGCGGCGCGATTGTCTCCGCCACCCCCCGTCCCCCAGGCCGCCCGTCCGAGGAAACCGCCGCCCCGGGCAAACGCCCCGGCAAACGGCCGGACGGCAAAGAAAAACGGCGGCTGTCGGTCGGCATAATAGGATGTCCCCTCTCCCCACAACTTGTCTTGACACATGTATATGCGGAGGGGTCAGGACTTAGACGCTCTCAAAAACCGCGCAACATCCCCCGCGAGGGGTTCCGTCCTCTGTCATCTACCCGCTGTCCTCTGCGGGGGCTATATCGCCCCCGCCAGCACATCCTCATGGATGCTCCGGGCGGCGGCGCGGCCGGCGCCCATAGCCAGGATCACGGTGGCCGCGCCGGTCACCGTGTCGCCCCCGGCGTAGACGCCCTTCTTGCCCGTCCGACCGTCAGCCTCGTCGGCCACGACGCAGCCCCATTTGTTCACCGGCAAATCCGGCGTCGTCTGGCGAATCAGGGGGTTGGGCGACGAGCCGATGGCCATGATCACGCTGTCCACCGGGAGTTCAAACCGGCTGTCCGGCTTCGGTTTCGGACGGCGGCGGCCGGACTCGTCCGGTTCGCTGAGTTCCATCTCCACGCAGGCCAGACCGGTCACCCAACCCTTGTCGTCCCCCAGCACCTCCGTGGGGTTGGTCAGTAACTTAAAGTCGATGCCCTCCTCGCGGGCGTGGTGAATTTCCTCGGCCCGGGCGGGCATCTCAGCCTCCCCCCGGCGATACACGACGGTCACCGTCTCCACGCCGGGTAGCCGCAGGGCGCACCGGGCGGCGTCCATGGCCACGTTGCCGCCGCCCACCACCGCCACCCGCTTCGCGTTCTGTACCGGGGTGTCCCACGTCTCGTCAAAGGCCCGCATCAGATTGACCCGGGTCAAAAACTCATTGGCCGAATAGACCCCGTTCAGGCTCTCCCCGGGGATGTTCATAAAGGTGGGCAGTCCCGCCCCCGAACCGATGAACACCGCCCGGAACCCCTCGGCAAACAGCTCGTCCA
Source organism: Oscillospiraceae bacterium (assembly GCA_031289065.1). GTDB lineage: Bacteria > Bacillota > Clostridia > Oscillospirales > UBA929 > JAIRTA01. The sequence goes on along the minus strand of JAITQI010000142.1, from coordinate 2,685 downwards.
GCGTCAGGCTGCGCCCCACGACGCAGTTGGTCGTCAGCGTCACGCCCCGTGCGAGCAACCCCTCGATCTCCCGGGCCACAATGGCCTTGGGCAACCGAAACTCCGGAATGCCGTACACCAACACCCCGCCGGGCCGGTGAAACGCCTCGAACACGGTCACCTCATAGCCCAAACCGGCCAACTCCCCCGCGCAGGTCAGCCCCGCCGGGCCGGAACCCACCACCGCCACCTTGACCCCGTTGGGGGCCGCCGCCTGAACGGACGCCCCCTCGCCGTTTTTCATGGCCCAGTCGGCGGCGTACCGCTCCAAGCGTCCGATGCCCACCGACACGCCGTTTTTGCCCCGGACGCACTTTTGTTCGCACTGGGTCTCCTGAGGGCACACCCGTCCGCAGACGGCGGGCAGAGCGTTTGTCCGGCGGATGATCTCGTAGGCCTCCGCCGGGTCGCCCTCGGCCAGCTTGCCCACAAAACCGGGGATGTCCACCTCCACCGGGCACCCCGCCACGCAGGGCTTGTGTTTGCACCGCAGACACCGGGCCGCCTCGCTTTGGGCGTCGGCCTCGGTATAGCCCAGCGCCACCTCGGAAAAATTCCGCGCCCGGGCGGCGGGGTTCTGTTCCGGCATCGGGGTCTTGACCAGGGATTTGTTAAACATCAGCCTGTCCCTCCAGCTTGCAGACATGGGCTTCCAAGGCCCGGGCCTCGTGGTCGGTATACATCCGATTGCGGCGCATGGCCTCGTCGAAATCCACCTGATAGCCGTCGAAATCCGGCCCGTCCACGCAGGCGAACTTCACCTGCCCGCCCACCGTCACCCGGCAGCCGCCGCACATGCCGGTTCCATCCACCATGATGGGGTTCAGGCTCACCACCACCGGCACCCCGTATGGCTTGGCGGTCAGCGTGACGAATTTCATCATCACCAGCGGCCCGATGGCGATGATCATGTCGTAGGTGCGCCCCTCGTCCAGATACCCCTTCAGCACTTCCGTCACCAGCCCCTTCCGGCCGTTGGAGCCGTCGTCGGTGCACACCGTCAGGCTGTCCGACGCCGCCGCCATGTCCGCCTCCATGAAGATCAGCTCCTGGCTTCGGAACCCGGCGATCATGTCCACATGGGCCCCCTGCGTATGCAGCGCCTTGGCCTGCGGGTAGGCGATGGCGCAGCCCAGCCCGCCGCCGATGACGCAGGCCCGCTTCACCCCGTCCAGATGCGACGGCGTCCCCAACGGCCCGGCCAGGTCGGACAGCGTGTCCCCCGCCTCCAGCGCGCCCAGCAGCTTGGTGGATTTCCCTACCTCTTGGAAAATCACCGTCACCGTCCCGGCCGCCCGGTCGGCGTCGGCGATGGTTAGCGGGATGCGCTCCCCCGTTTCGGTGGCCCGCAGCATGACGAACTGCCCCGGCTTGGCCCGCCGCGCCGCCAGCGGCGCTTCCACCGTCAGCCGCTTCACCGACGGATTGTACCGCCTCGCCTCTGTGATCTTGTACATCAAGTTTCCACCCTTCAGATGTGAGAAGTGAGCCGCCCCCGCGGGGGGAATCCACAATATCATCTATTATATAAGATTTGCCCCATTTACGCAAGCCACCCCGCGCCCGGGGCCGCCGCAAGAAAAAACGCGCCTGCGAACAGGCGCGTTTTGGGCTTCGACACGCTCAGGGAGCGTTACTCTTCGTAGTACAAAAATTGGTGATATATACGCACATCGACCGTGCCCGTCTGTTTCACCGTTCCGGTAACAGTCACTTTGAAGCGATGCTCCGTCCCAAAGGCCAAACGGTAATAGCCATCCGCGTCAGTCGACAGGCCCCCAATCGGCTCAATCGTAATCGACATGCCCAAATAGACCGCCAAGTCCAGCTTGTACTTGAACCCCACCTGGGCGTTCGACCCACCGTTGATCTTGAGAATGAAGACAACCGGCTTCATATCTCTCATCGGGGTGATTTCGAGCTCCTCGCCCTCGGCGCCGCCTTCGCCGCCTTCGCCGGGTTCGCCGGGCACACTGGGTTCGGCAGGTACACTGGGCACAGCGGGTTCAGCTGGTTCATTGTGTTCAGCGGGTTCGCTGGGTTCGCCCTCGCCGCCCTCAGCGGCGGGCAGCTCACTCTCAGGGCCTTCGGCTCCCTCGCCGATAGGTTCCGGCCCAGAAGCCGCCTCCTGAATGGTAACCTCATATTGAAACGATATATACGTTGGCCCGCTTTTGACATTAACCGACTTATGCGGCCCAGCAAGGACGCTGTCATCCAGCCCCAAGATCCAAGCCTCGGCGTCATAGTTCGCAATCTTAATCTCGCCGCGATTGGTCACAACATGCCCCATGGCGGCAAGCACCGTCACCTGGTACAAACAGACAGCGGCGGTAATCAGCACCAAGCAGCGGACAAACCGCCCGCCCCGCCGCATTCCGCGACTCCTCGGGGACACCTTCATTGTCTTCACCTCTCACTTGGCTCGACCGCGTCGCCGGACACGTCCGGCGCGGCGGCGGCCGCCTCTATGGGCTCCTCGGAATCGTCGACGCGTTTCTCGGAATAATTTATGGCGTCCTCAAAATCGTCTATGAGCTTCTCGAACTCGTCTACATGCTTCTCCGGCGGCTCCTTCGGCGGCGAACCGCTGACAGCCGACAGCCGCGCCCGCATCTCGGCCAGCTCGGCCTCCCGCTGGGCCTC
>JAITQI010000048.1 GCA_031289065.1 Oscillospiraceae bacterium | reverse complement strand
TAACAAACATAAGAGGCGCGCCGGTACCGGCGCGCCTCTTATGTGCATCCGATTGGCGGCGCTTCACCCCAAAACCCGCAAGTCCACGGCGAACACAGTCCCGCCGCCGTCGCTGCGGGCGGTGATTTTGCCGTGGTGGAGGCGCACGATGCTTTGGGCGATGGACAGGCCCAAGCCGAAGCCTTCGGCGGACCGGGCGGGATCGGCCCGGTAAAACCGGTCAAACAGGCGCGTCAGGTCCTCTTCGGGGACGGGCGCGCCGTCGTTGTGCACCGTGAGCAGCGCCCGGTCCCGCTGGGCCGTGAGGGCCACCGTCACCCGGCCCCCCTCGGCGGCGTACTTGACCCCGTTGTCCAGCAGGATGGCCACCAGCTGGCGCAGCCGCTGTTCGTCCCCCAGAACGCAAATGTCCGGGGTCACGCCCTCCGCGTCGATGGACACCCCCCGGGCGTAGGCCACCGCCTCGAAGGTCAGCGCCCCCCCCAGGGCCACATCGCTGAAATTCAGGGGCGCCAGCGGCACGGCCCGGGTCTCGTCGGCCTTGGCCAAAAACAGCATGTCGTCCACCAGGCGGCGCATCCGCACCGCTTCGGTCTGGGTGTTGTCAATCCATTGGTGCGCCTCGGCGACGGTGGCGGCGGGATTGCCCTTGAGAATGTCCATGTTGGCCAAAATGACGGTCAGCGGCGTTTTCAACTCGTGGGACGCGTCGGCCACAAACCGCCGCTGCTGCTGCCATGCCTGCTGGGCCGGACGCAGCGCCCATCGGGCCAGGAACAGGCTCACGGCGAAAAACGCGGCCAGCGCCGCCCCCAACGCCAGCAAGGAGAGCAGCACCGCCCCCCGCAGGGCCGCGCCCTCCTCCGACATGTCGGCAAAGGCCAACCGCCGGACGCCCCGCTCCTCCCAGGCGAGGTAGCGCAGGTTGTATCCGGCCAGAACGCCGTCCGGCCCGGCCGCCTGGGCGGCCATCACCGACAGGTCTTCCGCCGCCGCCGTCACCCCGTCGGCAAACAGCAGCCGAATGGCCCCCGACCGGGTGATCTCCAGAACGAACACCGGCGTGCGGGAGATTTCCTCCGAGGGGCGCTGCCCCGCCGCGAAGGGGGGCGACGCGAAACCGTCCCGGCGGGACAGGGCCATGGCCAGCGCCCGTTCGGTCTCGCTCCGGGCCCGGCTGTAGGAGGAGACGCACATGCCGGCCAGCACGGCGGCCAGCACCACAAACACCAGCGCCATGTTGACGGCGATAAACTTCTTCCGCAGCGTCTCAAGCATGGGCTTCCAACCGATAGCCCAGCTTGCGCACCGTCTCGATCCGGGTGTCCGCCCGCAGGAAGATGAGTTTTTTCCGCAAAAACGAAATATGGGCCTCCACGGTGTTGTCCACCGCCTCCGATTCGTCCCCCCACACCTTGGAAATCAGCGTCTCCTTGGGGGTGATGTGATCCCCCCCGGACATGAGGATTTTCATAATCTCCCGCTCCTTAAAGCCCAGCCGCACGGTCTTGTCGCCCCGGCGCAGGACGTTGTCCCCCAAAGCCAGGGAGATGTCGGCAAAGGACAGCTCCGACAGGACGACCTCCCCCTGCCGCCGGGTCAGCGCCCGCAGACGGGCCAGCAGCTCCTCCGGGGCGAAGGGCTTTGTCATGTAGTCGTCCGCCCCGCAGTCCAGGCCGGTGATCTTGTCGGCCAGCTCGTCCCGGGCCGTGAGCATGAGCACGGGGGTGGCCAGCTTGTTCGCCCGTAGCTGCTTGGCCACGGAAAACCCGTCCAGCCCCGGCAGCATGACGTCCAAAATCACGGCGTCATAGTCCCCCGCCAGGGCGTAGTCCAACCCGTCGCGCCCGTTGTAGACCACGTCGGCGCGGTATTTTTCCGCCGTGACAATCTGCCGCAGCGCGTCCGCCAGCCGCGCCTCGTCCTCGACAATGAGAAGGTTCATGGGAACACCGCCTTTATGGAAATCGGACGTATGGGCGTCGCCTGCGCCCGAAGCGCCGCGGGTTTCTTTGTTTGACCCCGGGGCCTTATACCTATATCATAAGCGCTTCCGCTGAAAATAGTCTGAAAAACACACCTTTAGTATACCACGGCCGCGCCCCCCTGTAAATCCGCGGGAACCAACAGGGCGCAAGGGGAAACGCGGCCGGGTGGCCCCGGTGTCCTCTCAAAAATGTGAACAAAAAAACATTCAGACTATTTTCAGGCTCATCCCTTATACTGAAACAGCAAGGGGGAATGACGTTTGTCACAGACTGTTTTTGAGCGCCAAGAGAGCAAATACTTCCTGCCCCACGACACCCGGGCCGCCCTGGAATCCGTCCTGCGGGCCCGCCTGACGCCGGACCAATACGGTGAGTACACCGTCGCCAGCCTGTATTTTGACACGCCGGACTTTGAATTGGCCCGCCGGGCGATGGATAAGCCGCTCTACCGGGAAAAACTGCGTCTGCGCTGTTACGGCACGGCCACCCGGGAGACCTCGGTCTTCCTGGAGCTGAAAAAGAAATTTCGCGGCACCAGCTACAAACGCCGGGCCGTCATGTCTTACGGGCAGGCCGAGGCCTTCCTCCGAGGGAAAACCGACGGCGGCGGCCAGGTGACCCGGGAGATCTCCGAGTTCTTAGCCCGCACCGGCGCGTCGCCCCGGATGCTCCTGCGCTACGACCGGTCGGCCCTGGCCGGGGAAGACGGCCTCCGGGTGACCTTTGACACCGGCGTCCGGTTCCGGGCCGAAGCCCTCCGCCTCGACGCCGACGGGCCGGGCATCGAGCTGCTGCCCCCGGGGCTGACCCTCATGGAGATCAAAACGCCCGCCGCCGTCCCCCTGTGGCTGGCCCGGGCCCTCAGCCAGCACGGCGTCTTCCCCGCGTCCTTTTCCAAGTACGCCGCCAGCTGCGCCCGCCTGCGGCAGTGGACGCGGAGCGAACAACCGGCGGTAAACCCCGAACCGGTCGCCGCGAACAGCCGAGCGGCGGCCCGTCCCTGCCGGGAGGCCCAGTGCGCCCCCGTAAGCTGAAAAACCCCCGGGAACAGTCCCCCGGTTCAAAACATAGGAGGTACTCGACATGCCCGATTTGTGGTCGCAAAGTCTTTTGGAAAACGGTATGAGCGTCGGCATGGTGCTGCTGTGCATGGCGGCGGCCCTGCTCTTCGGCTTGGGCGTCGCGGCGCTGCACACGGTCAAAAACACCTACAGCAAGAGCTTTATCATCACCGTCGCCCTGCTGCCCGCCGTGGTGCAAATCATCGTCATGCTGGTCAACGGCAACATCGGCGCGGGGATCGCGGTGGCGGGGGCCTTCTCTCTGGTGCGGTTCCGCTCCATTCCGGGCGGGGCGCGGGAGATCGGCAGCGTCTTCTTGGCCATGGCTTTGGGGTTTGTCACCGGCATGGGGTACCCCCTGTACGGCCTGCTGTTTTTGGCCGTTCTGGCGGCGGCGACCCTGGTGCTCATCAAAAGCCCCCTGGGGGACGGCAAACAGGCCCCCCGCGTTTTGAAAATCGTCATCCCGGAGCACCTGGACTACGACGGCCTGTTTGACGACCTGTTCGCCCAATACGCCCCGGGGGCCCAATTGGAGCGGGTGAAAACCACCAACATGGGCAGCCTGTTTGAACTGACCTACCGCCTGGAATGTCCGGGGGACGCCGTCCCCAAGGCCTTTGTGGACGCCCTGCGCCAGCGCAACGGAAACTTGGCCGTGAATATCAGCCGCGAGGTTTCTCAATCGGAGGGATTGTAATGAAACGACTTCACATCTGTATCCTGTGGGCCCTGTGCGCGGCCTTCGCCCTGACCGGCTGCACAAGCGCCGCCCTGAGCGGGGACGGGGCGGCTGTCGGCGATCCCGCCCCCAGCGTCGGCGGGGCCGCCTCTGATTCAGCGCTCCTGGCCGCCCCGGCCACCGTCGCCTACGCCTTCGCGGCGGAGGATACCGACGACACCTGGGACGCCTCGGCCAAAACCCTCCCCCTCTCCGACGGGGAGACCCGGATCACCGCGGCGGGCACCTATCTCCTCTCCGGCCAAGCCACAGGGCAGATCGTGGTTGACGCCGGGAAAAACGACCTGGTGCGCCTGGTGCTCAACGGCGTGACCCTCACAAACCCCACCGGTCCGGCCCTTGTGGCCACCCAGGCGAAAAAGACCGTGCTCATCCTCGCCCCGGACACCGAAAACACCCTGGCCGACGGCGCGGCCTATGAGGACACGTCGGAGGACGCCCCCCAAGCCGCCGTCTTCGCCCAGGACAACCTCACCGTCACCGGCACCGGCGCGCTCACCGTCACCGGCGCGTATAAACACGGCGTCGCCTCCAAGGATATTTTGGCCGTCACCGGCGGCGCGCTCCGGGTCACGGCGGCGGGGGACGCCCTCCGGGGGCGGGACGGCGTGGCCGTTTCAGGGGGCACCCTCACCCTGACCGCCGACGGCGACGGCATTCAGGCCAACAACGACGAGGACGCGGCCCTGGGGTTTGTCGTCCTCTCCGGCGGGACGCTGACCATCACGGCGGGGCATGACGGCGTTCAGGCCGAAACCGCCCTCACCGTCACCGGGGGCGACTTCGACCTCGTCACCGGCGGCGGGGCTGCGGCGGCCCCAGCCCAAAACGGGGAGCGGGCCGGGGGCTGGGACGGCACATGGGGCGGCCGCCCCGACCAGTCCGCGATCCCCACCCCGATCCCGACCGCCGATGAGACGGAGGAGACCTCGGACAGCTATAAAGCCTTCAAAGCGGCGGGCGCCCTCGCCATTTCCGGGGGCACCTTCACCATAGACGCCCGGGACGACGCCTTCCACAGCAACACCGACCTCAGCGTCACCGGCGGCACCTTCACCGTGGCCACCGGCGACGACGCCTTCCACGCCGACAGCGCCCTCACGGTGGGGGGCGGCGCGATTCACGTCTCCGCCTGTTATGAGGGCCTGGAGGGGGCGACGGTGCTGATCTCCGGGGGCGACATCTACGTGTACGCCAGCGACGACGGCCTCAACGCCGCCAGCGGCGCTGCCAGCGCGGCCCCGGGCGGCGGTTGGGGCGGAGCCCCCTCCGGCCAGAGCGGCAGCGCTGTCTGGGCCAAAATCACCGGCGGCGTCCTCGACCTTTACGGCGGGGCCGACGCCTTGGATTCCAACGGCGACGTGTTCATCCTGGGCGGCGAGGTGCGCCTGTCCGGCTCCTCCCAGGGCATGGAGGGGGCCATCGATATGGACGGCACCCTGACGGTCACCGGCGGGCGGCTCATCACGGCGGGTAGCGTCCTCCAACCGACGGCGGACAGCACCCAGGCCGTCCTGCTGCTCTCCCACACCGCCCAGCACCCGGCGGGCAGCGTCCTGACCCTCAAAGACCCGGCGGGGGACACCCTGCTGACCTATACAAGCCGCGTGGCCTTCACCGCGTCGGCCTTCTCCGCCCCCGAACTGACCGTGGGCGAGACCTATTCGGTGTGGATCGACGGGCAGCGCCTCTGTGACGTCGCCCTGTCCGGCACGGTCACCGCCCAGTCCGACGACGGCGGCGCCTACGCCCTGAGCATGGGCGGCATGGGCGGCGGCATGGGCGGCGGCGCGGGCGGCGGCTTCCCCGGCGGCAACCGAGGCGGCGGACGCCAGGACGGGGCCACGTTGCCGGGCGGGGGCTTCACGCCGCCGGAAGGCTTCACGCCCCCGGAAGGCGGCTTTGCCCCGCCGGAGGGCTGGGGCGCCGTTCCCACAACACCCGGCGGCGGTGTGTAATCAAAAACCGGGGGGCGAAAGCCCCCCGGTTCGCTATTGACCCCGTAGATGTGTTGCGATTCGCCCCCGCCCACAGGGACAAAAATTGATATAATCGAGCAAAAAAGCGTTTCATGTCGGCGCCTCCACGAAAGAGCTTGCAACAAAAAACAATGCCATCATATAATTTTTCGCCATATATGTCGAGAGAAAAAGACGCCAAACCATATCCGGCTTGACGTCTTGCTGTGGTGGGGGAGGACGGATTCGAACCATCGAAGCGATTACGCAACAGATTTACAGTCTGCCCCCTTTGGCCACTCGGGAACTCCCCCGCGAAACGACGCCCCGCCCCAAGCGGGAACATCAGACCTAATCAGTATAACAAAGACAGCTTTCCCTGTCAACAGATTTCGAAGAAAAAAGAGGACAAAAAGAGGACGGAAAACAGAACCAAGAGCCTCCCCCCGTTCTGCCCCCTGTCCTCTGTCCCCTGTCTTTTTTTGTCAGCTGAATCGGCTGATCAGCCACCGGCCGTCCCGGTTTTCAAAGCCGTATTCGGCTTCGTCCAGCTGGGTCTCCCCGTACAGAACGACCGACAGGGAGACCTGGGCGGCGGCGGTCAGGCCGTCCGGGGCGACGGTGACCGTGCCCAGCGTCAGACGGACGTCGGCCAGCCGGGCGAACAGGGCGGCGGTGCCCCCCGGTTGGGTCGGCGGATCCCCCAGCCCGTCGGGGGCGACCAGCAGGCCGTCCTCCGCCAGATGGACAAGGCTGTCCCAGTCGTCGGTGGCGGCGAACTGCTCCTCTACCGTGGCGTACAGCTCCGGCGTCACCCGGGCCAGCATACCGGCCAGGTCGCCGTCCCGCATGGCCGCCGCGAAGCGCTCAAAGGTCTCCGCGACAGACGGGTCCCAAGCGCCGGGCGCGTCGCCCCGCCCCAACGTCAGCGTCAGAGCAACCGCAAGGGCGGCGGCGGCCAGCAAAATACCCCCCAAAATAAGCGCAAGCCCCCGCCGCCGAGAGGGCGGCGGGGTGCCATACGCCTTGCCGGTTGTACGGGTCACACGAGATACCAAACGCCGTCCTGGAGAACCAGATAATAGACGTCCATGTCCTCATACAGCTCCCCGTCGTGTATTTCGCTGTTGAACACAGAGATGGTGCCGGACTCCTCGGAGTCCATGGCCAGGCCGGAGAAGAGAAGCTCCCATTGGACATTGGCCAGGTACCGCTGGGTCACAGCCCCCGCGTCGTTCATATCAACGCCCGTCATGTCCCCCATGAACCCGGCCTCGGCGTAGCCCTGCGCGTCCGCCAGCGTGCCCACGAAGGGAACGTAGTCCCCCTCCATGCGGTAATCGGGCAGCAGACACTCGTTGAGGGCGGCGAGATCCCCCGCCTTGAGGGACCCGGTGAACCGGGCGAACAGCGTAAGGCCGGTCAGCTCGTCCGGGCCGAGAGAAAGGGGTGTGTAATTGTCGATCAGCCATTTCCCGTTTTGCTTGACAAAGGAGATGGTGCAGGTGAAGGAGCTCACGCCGCCCGGCAGGTCAATGGTGTAGATGACATACGCGGAGGCGATGGTCTTGGAGTCGTCCAGGGTGAGCCGGGTGAGCGCGGCCCGGAAATTGAGCTGCTTGACCGCCGCCCGCATGAGTGCGCCGGCGTCGTTCGCGTTCACCGTTTCCGCCTGGCCGAAGCCGCCGGCGGCCAGACTGGCGGCCACGCTGTCCTGCGTACCCAGCAGCAGCAAATCGCCGTCCCCCACGGTGTAGCCCGAGGGCAGACATTTTCGCAGACCGGAGATGTTCCCCGCGCTCAGTTGGGAGACAAAGCGGTTGAACAGGGAGTCGATCCGCGCTTCATCCGTCCCGAGATTGTCGGCGAAGAACAGGAAAAACGCCCCCACGGCCAGCGCCACAACAACCCCCAAGGACACCAGGAAGGGCACAAGGCCGCGCCGCCGCGCCGCCGGTTGCGGGGCCGCGGCCAAGAAATCGCCGTCCGGCGGGGCGGCTTCCCAGACGTCCGTTCCCGCCGCCGGGCCCTCGGCCTCTTCAGCGGGGGTAGCCGCGTCCGGAGCAGCCGCCTCGTCCGTCAGCGCCTCCGGCGCCCCGTCGGTCAGTTCCGCGCCGCAGTCCGGACACAGGGTCAACGCCTCGTCCGCCGCCGATCCGCATTGTTTACAAGTCATATGTGCGCCTCCTTATTACGGTTTGGCGCTTTCCGCCGCCAAATCGCATTTCTCTCTCGTTCGTGGGGACAAAATCCCTACGCGCCGCCCAACAGTTCTTCATACCGTCCGGCGGCGGACACCCGGCCCACCGCCGAGAAACACAGCTTTTCCGGCACAAAGATGCGCCGGGCCAAGTCCCAAACCGCCTCCTTGGTGACCCCGTTGTAGGCGGCCACCACCTCGTCCTGCGTCTTGACCTCTCCCAGGAGCAGCTCGTTGCGCCCCAGGTTGTTCATGCGGGCGGAGATGGATTCCATGCCCATAAGGACATTGGCCTTGACCTGCTCCCGGGCCCGCTCCAGTTCGCTGTCGTCGGGGCCGTCCTCCACAAACCGCCGCACCACCCCGGCGATGAGGCCCAGGGCCTCCCGTTCGGTCTCCCGGCTCAGGGCCGTGTAGATGGCGAACAGGCCGGCGTCCTCGTGCCCCGAGGCGAAGGAATAGATGGAATAACACAACCCCCGTTCCTCCCGCACCTGCTGAAACAACCGGGAGGACATGCCGCCCCCCAGGATGTTGGACAGCACCTGTTGGGCGTACCGCGCCGGGCTGCCGTAGGGCAGGGCGGGCCAGGCCAGACAGAGGTGATTTTGCTCGATGTCCTTGCGCCGCGTGGTGAAAGCCGGGGCCAGGACGGCGGGCGAGGCGTCAAGGGCCGGGGCGGGGGGCAGGGCGGCAAAGCGTTCCAGGAGCGTCTCCCGATCCCGGGGCGCGTACCGGCCGCAGAGGGAGACGACGATCCCGCCCGCCCGGTAGTGTTCCTCTTTGTACCGGGCGATCTGCCGGGCGCTCATGCGCCCCAGCGTCCCGGCGGCCCCCAGAATGGGACGCCCCAAGGCGCACCCCCGGAAGACCGAACCGAACAGCCGCTCGGTGACCAGGTCCTCCGGCGTGTCCTCGTACATGCCGATCTCCTCCAGGATGACCCCCCGTTCGGTCTCCCAGTCGGCGGGAGCGATGCGGGGGGCGAAAAACAAATCGGTCAGCACGTCGAGGGCCTGGGGCAGATGGGCCTCCAGGGCGCGGACGTAAAAGGAGGTGCACTCCTTGGTGGTGAAGGCGTTGACCTGCCCGCCGATGGCGTCCATGGCGGCGGCGATCTGCGCGGCGGTGCGGGTCTGGGTGCCCTTGAAGACCATGTGCTCGATGGCGTGGGAAATGCCGGACAGCGCCCGGGGCTCGTGCCGGGAGCCGCTGCCCACCCAAATCCCGGCCGCCGCCGAGCTCACATAGGGAATTTCCTCGAACAGCAGCCTCACACCGTTGGGAAGAGTGACTTTTTCATGCATGAGAAGGAACAACACCTCGGTCGATTGTATTTTTCCTTGACAAAATAGGCAGCGTAATACGCATCGGCAGCTCCGCCTTTCGCGAACGTGCGGAGGGAAACGCCGGCCACCTTCGCCCTCTGGTTGCAACGTGCCAGAGACGGCGTTGAAACAAATCTTTCGGCGAAAAAAGCAGAGAACAGAAACGGGAAACGCTCCGCGGGAGCATGGCCCCCGTCCTGCCCTCTGCTTTTATGTTGCCTTCCGGCCTGCTGTTACTGCGCTTTGGGGGGTTCGGCCGCGCCCTGGCCGCGTTTTTCCAGGTCGGACAGCGCGTCCTTCCGGGACAGGTTGATCCGGCCCTTTTCGTCGACTTCCACGACCTTGACCCAGGTCATGTCCCCGATGTTGACCACGTCCTCCACTTTGGCGACCCGCTGGGCGGCCAGCTTGGAGATGTGGATCAGGCCCTCTTTGCCCGGCGCGAACTCCACGAAGGCCCCGAAGGTCATCAGCCGCGTCACGCGGCCGTAGAAGATGTCCCCGATCTGGGGATCGAGCACGATGGCCTCGATGATGGCCAGCGCCCGCTGGCAGTCGTCCCGGTTTTGGGCCGAAATAAAGATGCGCCCGTCGTCCTCGATGTCGATTTTCGTGTTGGTCTCGGCGGTGATCTTCTGGATGACGCTGCCGCCCTTGCCGATGACCTCCCGGATTTTCTCCGGGTCGATGGTGGTCTGCAGCATTTTCGGGGCGTATTTGGACAGCTCCTCCCGGGGCTTGGCGATGCAGGGCAGCATGATCTCGTCCAGAATGCCGTAGCGGGCGTCCCGGGTGATGGTCAGGGCGCTGCGGATGACCTCGGGAGTCAGGCCGTCGGTTTTCAGATCCATTTGAATGGCGGTGATCCCGGTCTTGGTGCCGGCCACCTTGAAGTCCATGTCGCCGTAGAAGTCTTCCACGCCCTGGATGTCAACGAAGGTCAGCCAGCGGTCGCCTTCGGTCACCAGCCCGCTGGAGATACCGGCCACCGGGGCCTTGATGGGCACGCCGGCGTCCATGAGCGCCAGCGTCGAGCCGCATACGCTGCCCTGGGAGGTGGAGCCGTTGGAGGACAGCACCTCGCTGACCAGCCGAATGCAGTACGGGAAGGCCTCCTCGTCGGGAATGACCGCTTCCAGCGCCCGTTCGGCCAGCGCGCCGTGGCCGATTTCCCGGCGTCCGGGGCCGCGGGAGGGCCGGGCCTCGCCCACCGAATAGGAGGGGAAGTTGTAGTGGTGCATGAAACGCTTGGTCTCGTCGTCGAAGATGTTGTCCAGCTTCTGCTGGTCGGAAATGGTGCCCAACGTGGCCACGGTGAGCACCTGGGTCTGGCCCCTGGTGAACAGCCCGGAGCCGTGAGCCCGGGGCAGCAGCCCCACCTCGGCGGCCAAGGGGCGCACTTCCAGCAGGCCGCGCCCGTCCACCCGCTTGTTCTCGTCCAGCAGCCAGCGGCGCACCACATGCTTTTGCAATTTGTAAAGAACGTCGCCGATGGTGGCGTCAAAGTCGGCGTATTTTTCGCCGTATTCGGCGGCCAACTCGGCCTTGAGAGCGCTCAGACGCGCCTCCCGGATGTTCTTGTCGTCGGTGTCCAAGCACACGCGCAGCCGATCCAGGACGACGGCCTTGAGCTCGTCGTGAAGCTCCTGGTTGAAGGCGGCCTTGGCGTAGGTCATTTTGGGCTTGCCCAGTTCGGCGGCGATGCCCGCGATGAAGGCGACCAGTTTTTTGATCTCCTCATGGGCGAACTGAATGGCGTCAAACATGACGTCCTCGGTAACTTCCTTGGCCCCGGCCTCGATCATGACCACCTTTTGGGCGGTACCGGCCACGGTGAGGTTCAGGGGGCTCTTCTCCCGCTGGGCGGCGGTGGGGTTGACCACGAACTGGTTGCCCTCCATGCCCAGCACCACCCCGGCGATGGGGCCGTTCCAGGGGATGTCCGACACGACCAGGGCCACCGAAGCCCCCAGCATGGCCGGGATTTCGGGGGCGCAGTCGGTTTCCAAGCTCATGATGGTCGCGGCCACCGACACGTCGTTGCGCATGTCCGAGGGGAACAGGGGGCGCAGGGGGCGGTCGATGAGCCGGGAGGCCAGAATGGCCCGCTCCGAGGGGCGGCCTTCCCGGCGCAGGAAGGACCCGGGAATGCGGCCCACCGAGTACAGCCGCTCTTCAAAGTCCACCGACAGGGGGAAGTAGTCGATGCCCTGACGGGGGTTTTGGGCGGCGGTGGCGGTGACCAGCACGGTGGTTTCGCCGTAGCGCACCAAACAGGCGCCCCCCGCCAGCTCGGCCACACGGCCGATCTCGAAGGCCAGCCTGCGGCCCCCCAGGGTGGTTTCAAACACCCGGGCGGAAGGGAATTCGCGTTGGTTCAACATGTGTTTTCTCCTTTAATGTGATATTCACACCGGGAGACAAACGAGTGTTAGCGTTTGAAGCCGTCTCCGAAAGCCTGCGGGCTTCGGGCACGGCTTCAAAAGCTAAAGCTGGCTTATTTCCCGGATGGTGGCGGAAAGCGAAAATCGAAAGGCGGGAGGCGGGGCGCCGACATCCGCGGGAACAGATCACGTCGGCGCTCCCGCCGCCTCCGGCCTTCGGGTTTTTGTTATTTGCGGATGCCCAGCTTGGCGATCAGGGTGCGGTAGCGCTCCACGTCCTTCTTTTGCAGGTAGTCCAGCAGGCTGCGGCGGGCGCCGACCATCTTGAGAAGGCCCCGGCGGGAATGGTTGTCCTTTTTGTGCGCCCGGAGGTGCTCGGTCAGTTCGGAGATGCGTGCGGTGAGGATGGCCACCTGCACTTCCGGGGAACCGGTGTCGGTCTCGTGGATGCGGTTGTCTTGGATGACCTGGGTCTTCTTTTCCTTGAGAATCATGCGCTTTCACCTTTTTCTTACAGATTGGCCCGAATGCGCGGTAAAGGGCGGGTGAAATCCCCCGTGAAAGAGGCGTCTCCCCCTGAACTGCGCCAATGGGCAGGACAAATACCGCCGATCCGGCGGCGCATGTTCATCGTAACATAAAACAGGGCGGATGTCAATTGACAAATGACAATGGAAAATTGACAATTGAGGAGCCGCCCGCGCCGGATTCGTCCTTCGTAGGGGCGTCCTCGCTGTCCCGCCCCCCTGGCGCATGAAAATCCGCCGCCGCAGGCGGCACCACCATTGTCAATTGTCCATTGACCGCCACTTTCAGGTGCCCTCAACAAAAACAAAACCGCCCGATGGTGTTGAGCACAGGGCGGGCGGCGAGGCGCGGGGACGGCGCGCCCTTCCGCTCGAAGAAATACAGCGCGCCCCCCGACAGGTCGGCGCCGTTCATAGCGGCCTGGGCGGCCCGGCGGGCGGTGTCCGAGACGGGACGGTCAAACCGTCCGTCCGTCAGGCAGGCGAAAGCCCCCCGCTGGTAGACCACACCGGCCAGCGTGTTGGGGAAGAGGGGATCCCGGAGCCGGTTGAGAACCACCGCCCCCACCGCCACCTGCCCGGCGTAGGGTTCGTCCCGGGCTTCGGCGCAGATGAGGCGGGCCAGCAGTTCCAGTTCCCCCGCCCGTTCGGACATCTGCGCCCCGCCCGGAACGGCGTCCACCCCCAGGGCGTACAGGGTGCGCGCCCCGGCCACCCCGTCGGCGGGCAGACCCAGCCCCTGCTGAAAGGCCCGAACCGCCGCCTCGGTCTTGGGGCCGAAATCCCCGTCCAGCGCGCCGTCGTAATAGCCGCCGTCTTGGAGCTTTTCCTGGATGGTTTTGACCGTCTCGCCGCTGCCCCCCCGGCGATATTCGGCGGCCCGGGCCGACGGCAGCCCCTGAAACACCCATATGAGCAGCACATTCAACGCGCACAGGACAGCCAGAGACACCAGCAGTTTTTTTCGTTCGGACATGGCAAAGCCCTCCCCTTTACCGTAGTCTATGGAAAGAAAGGGGCTCCTATGCAACGGAAAGCCCGAAAGCGCCGCGCCGCGTCGGCCCCGCCGCCGCCCACACACACAAAACAACAACCGCCGCGCCCCTCAAAGGCGCGGCGGCGATGTTTGTCAGAAAACGGGGCTACCCGTCACAGTTCCGCGCTCCGCAGCGCCGCCGCTGCGCGGCAAATTGAACATCCAATCATCGCGCACAGCGCGATTCCCGAATGGACAGTTGTCCATTGTCAATTCGCAAGGCCGTCACTCCGCGGACACCAAATAGAAGTACACCGGCTGCCCGCCGTTGACCAGCTGTATCTCGGCCCCGGCGCAGAATTCGGCGAAGACGGCTTCGGCCTCGGCGGTCTCCGCTTCGTCCACACCCTCCCCGTAAAACACCGTCACGAAGGCGGGCGCGCCCCGGCCCAGCTCCTGCGCCAGGCGGCGCAGCACCTGAATCCGGTCGGGGTGGTTGTACAGAAGCCCCTCGTCCACCAGGGCCATGTGATCCCCCGAGGCGATTTTGTGCCCGTCGAAGGAGGAGTCCCGGGCGGCGTAGGTGACCTGCCCGGTGCGCACGCCGGACAGGGCGGCCAGCATGGCCTCCCTGTTGCCCTCCGTGTCGCCGGTGGGCTCGAAGGCCAGCAGGGCGGCCACCCCTTGGGGCGTCGTCTTGGTGGGCAGAACGATCACCTGCTTTTCCGACAGGGGACGGCACTGCTCGGCGGCCATGATGACGTTTTTGTTGTTGGGCAGGACATAGACCACCTCGGCGGGCGTGGCGTCGATGGCCAGCAGCAGGTCCTCGGTGCTGGGGTTCATGGTCTGCCCGCCGCTGACAATCTGATCGGCCCCCAGGTCCCGGAAGACCGCCGACAGCCCCGCCCCCGCGCACACCGCCACAAACCCGTACCGGCGGTCGGGGGGCGCGATGACCCGTCCGGCGGCCCGGGCGGCTTCGGCCCCGTTGGCGTCCTGCTGGATGACCTTTTGGGTGTGCTGTTCCCGCATGTTTTCAATCTTCAGGGCGGTCAGAGGGCCGTAGGTCAGCGCCTCCTCGATGGCCCGCCCGGGGTGGTTGGTGTGGACATGCACCTTGATGAGGGCCTCGTCGTCCACCAGCACCAAGCTGTCTCCCAGGGCCCCCAAAAAGGCCCGCAGCCGCAGGGGATCCTTTTTGTCCCGTCGGGTGACGATAAACTCGGTGCAGTAGTCGAATTTGATGTCCTCGGCCACGTATTCGGAAAAATCGGCCTTGGCTCGGGGGGCCTGACCGTCCACCGCCGGTTGGGCGGCGGTCTCCCGGCCCTGCAGCACGGCCAGCATACTGTCCAAAATGATGCAGAACCCCTTGCCCCCGGCGTCGATGACCCCCGCCTTTTCCAGCACGGGGTTTTGGTGGATGGTCTCGGCCAGGGCCGCCTCGGCGGCGTCCAGGGTTTCGACCATGACGCTCTCCAGGGCGGGATCGTTTTCGGCGGCGGCCAGCGCCCGGACGGCCGCCA
The DNA here is from genome assembly GCA_031289065.1 of Oscillospiraceae bacterium. Taxonomy (GTDB): domain Bacteria; phylum Bacillota; class Clostridia; order Oscillospirales; family UBA929; genus JAIRTA01. The sequence goes on along the minus strand of JAITQI010000048.1, from coordinate 2,925 downwards.
CGCGGGAGACGGTGAGCATGGTGCCCTCGGCGGGCTTCATGACCGCCCGGTAGGCCACCTCAACGCCGTTTTGCAGCGCCGCGGCCCAAGCCGCCCCGTCCATCTCCTCCAGCTCCTTCAGCCCCCGGGCCAAGCCCCGGAACAGCAGGGAGAGGATGACCCCCGAGTTGCCCCGAGCGCCCCGGAGCAGGGCTTGGGCGGCGGCCTCGGCGGCCTCCCCCACCCCCCGGTGTTCCCGGCGGCGCAGCTCGGCCGCCGCCGCCCCCAAGGACAGGGACATATTGGTGCCGGTGTCCCCGTCGGGCACCGGGAAGACATTCAGCTCGTTGACTGGCTGTCGCTGGGCCTCGATGGCGGCGGCCCCGGCCGTCACCATGCGGGCAAACAGCAAGCCGTCTGCGCGTTCAATCAACTTCAAAACCCTCCCGCCTCAGCGCCCGGCCATGATGGAGTCCACACAGACTTCCACGTTGTCCACCGGTACGCCTGTCGTTTTTTCCACCAGATACCGCACCTCCGCGATGATGGAGCGGCTGGCCGCCGGGATGTTGACCCCGTGCTCCACCACAATGTGCAGTTCAACGCTCACCGTGCCCTCCGGCGAGAAGGAGACCTTCACGCCCTTGGCCAGGTTTTCCCGCCGGAGCAGATAGACAAACCCGTCCGACACCGAACGGGACGCCATCCCCTTGACCCCGAAACAGTTGTTGGCCGCCCAGCCGCTGATGGACGTGAACACGTCGGGCAGGATCTCCACCGTGCCTAAATCCGTTTGGATCTTCATGTAAGCAAAACCTCCCTGATACGATTCTCTGTGGCCGTCATATAAAATCAGTCCAGCACATCCGCCAGCCGGGCAAACGCTCCGGCGGGGGACAGACCGTCCGGCTCCGCGCCGTCGGGGGCCTCGTCGGGCAGATGGGCGTCCAGGCCCTTGTCCCGCATGTCGGCCAACAGGGCCCGGGCCTTGGTGTACCGCTTGAGGGACACCAATCGCTCCAGCCGCCATAGGCAGTCCAGCGCCGCCCGCTGGGTTTCGGCCAGGGCGGCCGCCTGCCCGGCGTCGGTCTGGGCCGCGGCCAGGGCGTCCCGCTGGGCCGCGAGGGCCGCCTCGGTCTCGGCCCGCCGGGCGTCGGTCTCCGCCAGTTGCGCCAGAAGGGCTTCGTTTTCCGCCTGAAGCTGGGCCAGCGCCCCTTGGAAGTCGGCGTTCTCCTGTTGCAGCTTCTCCAAACTTTGCAGGGCGGACACCGAAATCTGGTTTTGGCTCTCCTGCAAATCCACCATCTGCTGGTTGCTCTTTTGCATATGGGACAAAAAGGACAGCAGCACCATCAAAAAGGCCACGCCCAGCAGGATAAAGGCGTACCGGAAAATCGACCGGGGCAGGCGAGGCCGCTCCGGCGGCGCGGTCTCCGGGGCGATGGGGATGATCTTCCGTTCGGCCGCGTTCTTTTTGGAATCCATAAGCGCACGTCCCCTATTTCAGTTTCTCCAGCAGTTCGTCCAAATCTTTGGCCCCGTAAAACTCGATGGTGAGGCGGCCGCGTTTGGGCCCGGCGCTGATGCTCACCTTGCGGCCAAAGCGCTCGGTGAGGGTTTTTTCGTGTTCGGCCAGATAGTTGGGCGCCTGCCGCTTGGGAGCGGGCCGCGCCGGTTGGGTGGCCAGCTTTTTGCACATGAGCTCGGTCTGCCGCACCGACAGCCCTTGGGACAGCGCCAGTCCGGCGGCCCGCTCCATGCGCCGGGCGTCGGTCAGGCTGAGGATGGCCCGGGCGTGCCCGGCGGACAGCCGCCCCGCCCGCACCAGGTCGCGCACCGCTTCGGGCAGCCCCAGCAACCGCAAACTGTTGGCCACGGCGGAGCGGGAACGGCCCACGCGCCCCCCCGCCTCCTCCTGGGTCAGGCCGTAGTCCTCGATGAGAACGCGGAAGCCCTCGGCCTCTTCCAGGGGGTTCAAGTCCTCCCGCTGGAGGTTTTCGATGAGGGCCAGCTCGGCGGCCCGGCGGTCGTCGGCCTCCACCACGATGGCGGGCAAATCGGACAGCCCCGCCGCCCGGGCGGCCCGCCAGCGCCGCTCCCCGGCGATGATCTGATAGTACCCCGTGGGCAGACGGCGCACCAAAAGCGGTTGCAACACCCCGTTTTCCCGGATGCTCTCGGCCAGCGCGGCCAGGGATTCCTCGTCAAAACTGCGGCGCGGCTGCTGTGTATTGGGCTGCACCTCTGTCACCCGCAGGGAAATGGCGCTGCTCTCCCCGGAACGCAGCGAATCGTCTCCCAGCAAGGCCCCAAGGCCCCGCCCCAAACCGGCGTTTTTCGCGGACACGAGAGAACACCACCTTTACGAAATCCTTCTCAAGAGGAAAACAGCACAGACTGTCAAAAAGCCTACCACGCGAAAAGAGCGGAGGGGGGAATAGTGTGAAAGGGGGGCGACAGCCCCCGCTTTCGCGTGCTGTTCCCGCCCGCGGGCGGCGGATTTGGCGCGTCACGGACGCCAAATCGTTAGGCGGTCAAAATATTACGGTTTTTTGACCGCCGTAAGCAACATACCGGTTTCGCCCGGTACCGTCACCGTCAGCACCCCGTTTTTCACCGGGTAGACGGCCCCGGTCATGGCATCGGTCACCGTGCGGCGGCCCGGCCAGGGCGTTTCAAAGGGTACGGGCTCCGGCCCGGCGTTGGTCAGGGCGACGGCCCGCTCTTTGTCTTGGACGCGGGCGAAGGCCAGCAGAGGGCCCTTGGCCGCGAGGTATTCGATGTCTCCGGTTTGCAGGGCGGCCAGCTCTCGCCGCAGGCCGCCCAGCTTGGCGTACCAGTCGGTGAGGTCGGCGTCCTCTCGGCCCCAGGGGAACCCCCCCCGGTTGAAGGGGTCTTCAAAACCCTCCAGCCCGGCCTCGTCGCCGTAATAGACGCAGGGGGAGC
>JAITQI010000165.1 GCA_031289065.1 Oscillospiraceae bacterium | reverse complement strand
AAGATGTTTTTGGCCATGGCCAAGGACATCCGGGTCATCCTCATCAAAATCTGCGACCGGCTGCACAACATGCGCACCCTGGAGTACCACACCCCCAAGAAGCGGCAGGAAAAATCCCTGGAGACCATGGAAATCTACGCGCCCCTCTCCCATCGGCTGGGGATGCAGAAGATCAAGTGGGAGCTGGAAGACCTCTCCCTGTTCAACTTGGATCCGGTGGCCTATCAGGAGATCATGGACGAGCTGAAAATCCGCAGCGAGCTGTATGAAAACTTCCTGCCCCAGGTCAAGGGGCGGCTGGCCGACCGGCTGGCCGAGGCGGAGATCAGGGCCGAAATTCAGGGTCGTATTAAGCATGTCTACAGTATCTACCGCAAGATGTACGCCCAGCACAAGACGCTGTTTGAAATCTACGATCTGTACGCCTTCCGGGTCATCGTCAACGAAAAGGACGACTGCTTCAACGTCCTGGGCATCGTCCACGACCTGTATAAGCCCATACCGGGGCGGTTTAAGGATTATATCTCCACCCCAAAGCCCAACATGTATCAGTCGCTGCACACCACGGTCATCGGCCGGGAGGGGCTACCCTTCGAGGTGCAAATCAGAACCCAGGAGATGCACCATACCGCCGAGTACGGTATTGCGGCCCACTGGAAATACAAGGAGGGCCTGCAATCCGGCCAATTTGGGCTGGAGGAAAAGCTGGAATGGGTGCGCCGTCTGCTGGAAACACAGCAGGACACCGACGCCGAGGATTTCATCAGTAGCCTGAAAATCGACATGTTCGCCGACGAGGTGTTTGTCTTTACGCCCCGAGGGGACGTGATCAACCTGCCCGCCCGGGCCACGCCCATCGACTTCGCTTACGCCATCCACTCGGCGGTGGGCAACCGCATGCTGGGGGCCAAGGTCAACGGACACATCGTCAGCCTGGACTACAACCTGCAAAACGGGGACATCATCGAAGTGCTCACCGGCAACACCCACGGCCCCTCCCGGGACTGGCTCAAGCTGGCCAAAACCAGCGAGGCCCGCAACAAGATCAAGCAGTGGTTTAAAAAAGAGCGCCGAGAGGAAAACGTCGCCCAAGGCCGCGAGGAATTGGAACGGGAGGCCAAGCGGCTGGGTATTCCCCTGCCCGGGGCGATGCCGGAGGACATTCAGACCGCCGTTTTGCGCAGGCTTTCCTTCGGCTCTGTGGACGATTTGTACGCCGCCGTCGGCTATGGGGGCATCCCGGCTCTTCGGGCGGCCAACCGCATCCGGGACGAGTTGACCCGCCTCAACCGTTTGCAGCAGAGCGACAAAGAGGTCGTGGAGCGGATCGTGCGGCAGGCCGGCAAGCCGGTCAAGGCCATTTCGGGGGTCGTGGTGGAAGGGGTAGAAAACTGCCTGATCAAGTTCGCCCGATGCTGCGCGCCGGTGCCGGGGGATCCCATCATGGGCTTCATCACCCGGGGATACGGCGTGTCTCTGCACCGGCAGGGCTGCCCCAACGCCCTGTCCAGCCAGCAGAACGACAGCAATTCGGGCCGCTGGATCGCCACCCACTGGGCCGACGAGATCACCGAGACCTATCAAACGGCGCTCCGGGTGTCGGGGGGGGACCGCAACGGTCTGATCGCGGATGTTTCCGCCGCCTTGGCCGCGTTCAAAGCCCCGGTGCGGCGGCTTAACGCCCGAGCGTTGCCTGATGGGGAGGCGTTGGTACACATCACGCTGGAGGTGCGGGATTTGGAGCAGCTCAGTGGGGTGATTTCCAAGCTGTCCCAGGTCACAGGCGTATCGTCGGTGACCCGGTGCCCGATACAGTGAGGGGGAGGCGAATCCTATGCGGGATTTTTCCGAGCTTTTCCCGGAGGTCTATCAGGTCATTCCCGCCGGGGATCACGGGGTGTACGCCTATATGAACGACGGCGCGGCGCGGCTGATGGATATGGCCCCGCGGCGCGACCACGGGGACTGTGTGGACATCGAGCCCTTCGCCCTGCTGGATTGCCCCATTGTGGACGATCCACTGGAAAAAACTCTTCTATGAGGGCGGTTATTTCCCGGGTACACAGCGCCTCGGTGACGACGGAGGGGCGGACTGTGGGGCGGATCGGCAAGGGTTTTTTGGTGCTGTTGGGCGTCGGGCAGGGGGACACGGAACGGGAGGCCGACTGGCTGGCCGACCGGGTGTGCAAGCTGCGGGTGTTCGAGGACGGGGCGGGCAAGATGAACGTCGCCCCGGCCGAGGCGGGGGCTTCCCTGCTGGTGGTGTCCAACTTCACTCTGTACGGCGATTGCGTCCGCACACGGAGGCCCTCCTTTTCCCACGCGGCCCCGCCGGAGGCGGCCGTGCCCCTGTATGAGCGGTTTATCGCTCAATGCCGGGGGGCGGGGCTGCCGGTGGAAACCGGCGTCTTTGGGGCGGACATGAGGGTGTCCTCCGAGGGGGACGGGCCGGTTACACTTCAGATTGATTCAGACGACAGAGGACAGAAGACAGAATCATAATTTGGGAGGACGCTGTATGCAGGTGCTTACACTGCCGGTAGGGGCTTTTGAGGAAAACTGCTATTTGGTGTGGCAGGACGCGCCGGGGGTGGCGGCGGTGATCGATCCGGGGGACAAGCCGGAGGTCATTTTGGCCGCGCTGGCGGAGCGAGAGCTGAAGCTGACGCATATTCTGCTCACCCACGGCCACTTTGACCATTTCCTGGCCGCCCCCGCGCTGCAAAAGGCGACCGGCGCCCCGGTGTATATCCACGGGGCGGATAAACAGAGCCTGCTGAACGTCCGGCTGCCCCTCGGCGTCTTTTTGCCGGAGGGTTACGCGCCGCCGGAGGACGTGCGGGCGGTGGAAAACGGGGAACGCCTCCCGGCGGGGCCGCTGGTTTTCACCTACCGCAACACGCCGGGGCACACGCCGGGTTCCTGCTTTATCGTTTGCGGGGACGCGATTTTTTCGGGGGACACCCTGTTTGCTGGGGACATCGGGCGCACCGACCTGGCGGAGGGCGATCCGGTGGAGATGAGCCGGACACTGCAGGCCATCGCCGCCTGGCCGGGGGATTTTACCGTCTATCCCGGCCATGAGGAGGCCACCACCCTGGCCCAGGAACAGGCCCACAATCCCTATCTGCGTCCCCCCTTCCGGCCATGATCCTCCACCTGTCAGGGCACGCGTTCCGCTACGCCGTGGAGCAGTGCCAGCTGGTGTTTTTTCCGGAGGAGCGGCCGGTTTTTTCCGACGTCAGGCCGACGCCGCCCGATTCCTTCGCCCTGTCCCGCCTGTCAGCGGGGCCGGGGGGCGCTGTGGCCACCGCCGCCATATACTATCGAGGACAGCTCTATCGGGGCAGGGCCAACGCCGTTCTGCCATCGGGCGCGGCGGGGC
>JAITQI010000123.1 GCA_031289065.1 Oscillospiraceae bacterium | reverse complement strand
ACCACATGATACGCACCAGAGCTACCGCCTGAATCATATATCGTTTCCCCCACAAACACAAGGGCATTTGCCACACACACACGAAAAAAGCCCAAAGACAGAAAAAGTTTCTATCTTTGGGCTCCAACAATTGTCAATTTCCCCGTGTCAATCGTCAATTGACACGGCCCGCCATTTTGAATTCTTACTTCTTAATTTTTAATTCGCAGTCGTCCCACGCCAAAGGTCATCACCGGCACCGCATACTGAAGCAAAACGTCCCCATACGGCACCCAGGTCTGATACAGCCGGGCCGCGTCCCCGGCGTAGACGGCCAGCCCCCGGGACCCGGCGTAGATGAGCAGGCAGACCGGCCCGGCCAGCAGGGCGGCGCTGTCCACCTTGAGCACGGAGGCCAAAAGCGTCAGGGCCACCAGACCCATCAGGGCGATGAACACAAAGGAGGGCAAGGCCCACAGGGCGGTGAGGATGGACTCAAACCGCACGCCGCCCTCCAGGCCGGAGATGTTTTTCACCGCCGTGAGGAAGGGGTTTTGCAGGCGGGCGGTCAGGGGCGCGCCCAAAATCCCCACCGTGAAGGCAATCAGGCCCGAGGCGATCAGCGCGGTGACAATCAGAGGCCGTACGCTCTGCGCCCCCAAGCGGTATCGGTCGCTGACCCGTCCGGACAGGAAGGCGGCGTACACCGTCGCCCCCAGCGGCCCCAGCAACGCGACGCCGCCCCCCGCCGCCGCCAGGGTTTTGGGGGGATCCACCGGCAACAGGTGGCCCGGCCGAATGTCCCCCAGGGCCAGCAAAACCATGGCCGCCAGCGCTACGGCCGCCAGCCCCAGAAAGACGGCGGCCGCCCGAGTCAAAAACCGGAGCTGGTGTTTCATCGCCCAAAAACACAGGGCCAGCAAGGGCAGGGCCAAAAAGGCCGCCCCCGCTTGGGGGAACATGGCCGCCTGGATCCGCTCGGTGTAGTCCCGCAGGGCAAAACAGGCGTGCAGAACGCACCAGAGGGCGTACAGGCAGAGGAGCCCCCGTCCGGCGACGCCGCCCCACACCGTGTAAAAAATCTGATCCAGCGCCTCGCCGGGCCGTCGGCGGCACAGATATTGCAGCAGGAACACCACCCCCACCGCCGGGGGCAGCGCGAACAGGGGCGACAGCCAGGCGGCGCTCCCGGCGGCCAACGCCGTCCCCGCCGGGGCAAACCCGGCCAGCGCCGCCAGCGCCGAAAACAGCGCCGCGTTGGACAGCTGCCGGGCCGAAACGGCGTCGGAGCCTCGGTTCACCTTCATGGCGCGCCCCCTCCCCCCGGCGGCGGGAGAACGGGCAGTATGTCGGCCAGCCCCCGCCCCGAAAACGCCAGCGCCGCCGAAACCACCGCCGCCCCCAGCAGCAGCAAGTAGACGGCGTATACCCGCGCCGCTTGGGGCCCCCGGCGAAACAGCCGCAATTCGCACAAAACAGTGACCCCCGTCAAGAGAGAAAACAGAACCATACGCGAAAAACCCCTTCCCAACAGCCCGTAGCCGTCAATTGTTCACCCGCGCCACCCGCACTGTCACCGCCACCTCGATGTCCAGCTCGGGAAAGAGGGCGTCCCAGTCCCCCAGGCGGGCGAAGCGGAGGGGATGGGCTTTTTGGAGGCGGTCGCCCAGGCCGAGGCAGTCGGCGGACAGGGCCTGTATCCGGCGTACAACCTCTTCGGCCTGTTGCTCCAAGGCGTCGGCGGCTTGGGCGGCCAGGGGGTCGGTGTCCCGCCCGGCGGCCCAGGCGCCCCCGGATCGGCTCTCCTGCAGGGCGGTTTCCAGCGTGATCGCCACGGTCAGCCCCGCCAACCTGTCCCCCGCCCACCGGGGGCGCAGACGGCTGTCGCTCTTCAGCACCCGCAGGGCCGCCGACGCGCCGCCCGCCTCGGTCACCGGGAGAACCCCGTCGGCCCCCGCCGCGCCCTGGATAAGATTCACCGCCGGGGCCAAGGCCGCCTCCAGCGTGCCCACCATGCGCCCCCCCGCGATGACGGCGTACCCGGCGATGTCCACGCTTTGAGGGGGCGGCGGTTCGGACGCTCCCTCTTCCCCGCCGTCCTCATCGGGGGGCGCGGTCAGGGTCAGCAGGGGCAGCAGCAGATGGCCCTGGCCCGCCAGCGCCCCGGCGGTCTGGGCCAAATCCCGGGGCTGAGGCACGGACAGCAGGGTCAGATTCGCGGCCAGCGAGGCCAACTGATCCCCCACAAAATCCCGGTTGTCCCCTCCTTGGGTGATCAGCGCCCGGGCGGTGTCCCCCGCCACCACGTACAGGCAGGCCCGATACCGCCCCTCCGGGTCCCGGCGGAAATAGTCCAGATACCCCTCCAACCCGTCCCGGGCCGCCGCCTCGCCCATCACCACGTGTTGGGCGTGCCCCAGGAAGATGTAATCCCGGGTGCGGGTTTGGGTCTGCTGTAAGGCCAGCGCCAGACTGTCGGCCTCGGCGGTGACCAGGAAGGGTTTGTCCCCGCCCCCCGCGTCCCCGCTCTGCTGCCCGCCCCCCGCCTCGGCGGTGTCCTGTTTTTGGGCGCTCAACGTCAGCGCCACCTCATCCCCCGCCCCCTTGTCCACCCCGATAACCGTAACAAGCCGGTAATCTCTGATCGGCCGCTCATAAGGCACCAACCCCGAAGCGCACCCGGACAAAAGACAGACAACAGCGAACAGAAGGCACCCCCCACGCCGGATTTTGCGGTCACCCATCAAAAAAACCACCCCCTACTTGTGAATTGTCCATTGTCAATTGTCAATTAACCCCCCGTCCGCCCCCCATCACTTCCGCCTTCTCACATTCCCCGCCCGAAAAATCCCCGGCCTGGTTTTCAGACTGTCCAAAAAGGGTCGGACAATCGAGCGCCCCAGCGCCTCCCGGAGGGAACCCGTGCCAAAGGGGGCCAGGTAGGGGACGCCGAAGCTCTCCAGCATGGCCATGCGGTACACCACTCCCGCGAAGGCCAGGGAGAGACCGATGAGCCCCGCCGCCGCCGCGCAGGGCACCAGGGCCAGCCGGGTGACCCGGATGGCCAGGGCGGCGTCCTGGTTGGGGGCGGTGAAGCCGCACACACCCGCCAACGCCACCACGATGACCACCGTCGGGGACAGAAGGTTGGCCTCCACCGCCGCCTGACCCACCACCAGGCCGCCCACAATGGACACCGCCTGGCCAATGGGCTTGGGCAGGCGCAGTCCGGCCTCCAGCAAAACCTCGAACGCCACAAGCATGAGAATCACCTCC
>JAITQI010000084.1 GCA_031289065.1 Oscillospiraceae bacterium | reverse complement strand
CAAAAAGCCGTCATGGCCCTGCTGATGGGCAACCCGTAAAGAGTTTCTCGCAAACGTTATAGTGGGAAGACAAACCGAGGTTTGTCTTCCCACTATAACGTTTGCGCCCAACGCCTCAGAACCGTTACCAACTGGTAATGAAGAATGAAAAATGGCGGAGCCGCTGCGCGGCAAATTAAATTATCGCGCACAGCGCGATTCCGCAATTTTTCATTCTTAATTTTTCATTCTTAATTCGTCATTCCGCGTCCGCCGTGATTCCGCGTCCCGGCCCGGGCGCAAATAGCTCATACGTCACCAACCCCAGGCCCGCGGTCATCATGAGCGCGGAAAAGGTCAGGTAGTTTTTCCCAAATAGGAAGGCCATATAGGCCGCCATGGAGCCCAGACCCACGCACACGGGCACAAGGACCCGGGACAGCCGCGCCAGCCGTGTGCCGGGGGTGCCCGCCCGGGAGAAGGCGTAAAAAAGCGAAAGGACGTCGGCCAGGTAAAAATAGCGCTCATGCATATGCGGCAGGAAAAACGGCATTAAAATGGCGAAAAACAGCCCGATATGCAGGAAATTTCCCGAGGTAAAGGCCACGTCTCTGTTCAGCAGAAAATACAGGCCCAGGACAGCCGCCACGGCGGCCAGGACAAGCCCGGCGGCGGCCAGCTCCGGGGAGGACGAACCGAAGAAATACCAAGGGTTCGGGGCGTTCAGGCTCAGCTGCGGGTATAGGCCGGTTTGGTTCAGGTAGATGGCGGCCATGTTTCCCAGGGAGCGCCCCGCCAACCGCGCCGGGAGGAAGCTCGCCACCCAAACCCCGGCGGCGATCAGCCCGTGCCGCAGTTTTACCTTTTTATGGAGCCAGAGATACAGCAAAAACGGGGCCAGAAACACGGCCTGCAGCTTGAAGATGAAGGCCAGGCCGAAGAACAGGGCCCCCCGTTTGGGTTTGTCTTCGGCGAACCGCAGCACCGAGAGCAGGCAAAAGAAGGTAAAAATCGAGTCGCACTGCCCCCAGTACGCGCTGTTGAGCCAGACCGTGGGCAGAAACAGAACCGCCGCGAAGGCCGCCAGACCATAGCCGACCCGGCCGGAGCGCCGGTAAACGTACCGCAGCGCCACGGCGGCGGCGGCGAAGTCAAACACGCAGGATACAAGTTTAATCAGGGGGATGCTCCAGTCCGCCGGGAAAAACGAGATCAGGGACAGGATGTACATGTAGGGCGGGGCGTAGTCCCCGATGGCCAGGCCGAACCGGGCGAACCGCCCCGCGTTCCGCAGGCGTTCCAGCCAGGGGGTCAAAAAGTCGGTGATGTCCCCCGAGGCGGCCGGAAGCAGCGCCACCCGCAGCCACACCGCCGCCAGAGCGATGAGCGCGAACAGCCCCGCGTCTATCAGCCGGATGTTCCTAATTTTGGTCTGCATCAGCCAGTCCCTCGGCGTCTTTGTGTTCACGCGCCGTCCCCCCTTTGTCGATGTTTTTCATCATACCACGTTTTCCCCCGCGAAAAAACCATTCGACGAAATAGAGCGCGGGCACGCACATCAACAGGTGAAAGGAGACAAAATACCGGGGGGCGACCTCCAGGAACATGAACGCCGCCACGTTCCCCAGGACGTACAGGGCGATCAGCGGCATGACAAACCCCTTCTCCCGCCGCCACAGGGCCAGCGCCAACCCAAGCAGCCCCAAAATCATCACCGGCGCGTCAAAGGCCGAAAGCACCGGGAGATACGCCGTCCGCGTCTTGACGGGCAGTTGCTGCTGCAAATACGCGGTGGCCGGGAACAGGCGGGACAATTTTTCCAACCCGTGGGGCACCGCCCCAAGCCCCATCGCCTTGTACCGCCGGAACGCCTTGTCCGCGAAGGCCGCCATGATCTCATCGGGGGTGCCGCCCCCGGCCATCATCTCCTCGAACGCCGCGCCGTCCGCGCTGTTCCAGGTGCCGGTCTCCGAGGCGCCCACGTAGAGGTTCCAGCCGTATGACCGCTTGGGGATGTCGAACCCGGAGGCGTTTTTGACAATCCCGTTGTTGGCCAGCCCGACCAGCCAGAAGGAGACGATAAACAGCCCGCAAACCGGGAGGACGCGTTTCATCGGCGTCCCGGAAAACAGCGCAAGGTACAGGCAGACCGCCGCCACCAAAATGAGCCCCAGGGGCCTGAACAGCGCGGACACGGCGCACAGCGCCGCCGACCCGGCGTACAGCGCCCAGCTCGCTTTGCCTTCCGAGCGCCGCGCCCTGTCAAACACCGCGACGGAGAAGAACACGCAGGCCCCGAACAGGAGCTCCGCGTTGACCGTGGCGGCGTAGATCATTTTGTAGGGGTTCACGCAGAGCAGAAGCCCCAGAGCGAACCCCCGCCCGTTTCCCTTGCCGGGCCCGGAAAAACAGAGGAAGGCCACCCCCGCGAACACCGCCATGACGGCGATGTTCAGCCCGATGGGGATCAAATGCCGCGCCGCGTCCAACCCGAAGAGCTTGCTGACAAAGGTCAGCAGGGCGGGATAGGTCACCGTTCCCGGGAACAGGGCGGAATACATCCCCCGTACGCGGTAGTCGTGGCCCATCATCTCGGTGTACTGGGTGTAGTAGAAACTCAGATCGTTGTCCCCCACCAGCACCCCGTTGAACAGCACAAAGGTCAGGTCAATCGCCACCGAAAACAGGACAAGCGCCCCCGCCCAGAACCACCGGCGGTCGCAAAATCGCCGTTGCACAAAGAAAAGCCCCCCAGCAACCGCCAAAAAGCAGACATACACCCGAACCTGCCCCAAACCCCCAAAACCAAACACCGCCGCCAGCCCAAGCACAGCAAGCCCAATCCACCGCACAACCCCAGCACCCCAAGGTCTCAACACCGCTTCCACCCCCCAAAAACGAGATTATATATTAAATAATTAAGAATTAAAAATTGCGGAATCGCGCTGAAGCGCGATAATTTAAATTGCCGCGCAGCGGCTCCGCAATTTTTAATTCTTCATTAATTCTTAATTGCTCCCCGTAAAGTTATCTGCCGTCTTCGTCACGGCGAAATAGGCCACGTCGCTGGTGTAGTAGTCGTTCCACTTCTCATACCCCCACATGTACCCCTGGTGCCACGGATAGGCGCCGGGATCGGTGGCGGCGTTGGCGCCGGGAACTCGGCGGGCGGCCTCCTGCGGGGTCTTTTCCGCCCAGCTTCCGTCCGCCAGCTGAGCCCAAAAGTGGTAGTCAAAGTCCTCGTCCACCTGGATCCCCTCGGGGAAGCTCCTGTCCCGGAAGCCGACGCGCAGGGCGACGCGGTATTCCGTCTCGGGGTCGATGGCCCCGTCAAACCCGTCCAGCGGCCGGATGGCCTCCACCCGCAGGGATTCCTTGTGTTCCTCCACATAGGCCAGCACCCGGGCCCTGACGTAGGTGAACGCCGCCGCCGTCCCCCCCGCGTCGTAGGCGGCCTGGAAGGCGGGCGTGTCAAACAGATCGTCGTACAGGATCATGTCCCTGTCCCGCAGGGCGAAGGACATGCAGTTGCCTGTCGCCTGGCGTTCAAAGGCGTATTTTCCGTACCGCTCGGTCTCCGCGCCGGGGGTGTAGACGATTTCCAGCTTGGGGCAATAGCCCTCTTCCCAGCTAAACGCCGAGTCAAAGACGGCCTGGTGGCCGCTCTGGGTCTCCTCGATGACAAGGCCGTTGTTGTTGAGGTCCTCCGACAGCCACCCCTTGACCAGGGCGGTCACGTCGATTGTATACCAGCCCGCCCCGCCGTCTTCGGAGACAGGGGACTGGTTCGCCTCGGAGAGATACGGCGCGGTTTCGTTCCAGGTCGCCGTGGCGGTGCTCCAGCTGCCCGTGACGGCGGAGACTTGCAGCGCGGGCGTATCCCCCGACCGGTAGTGCACATAGACCCGGGCCGAGGTCACCTCAGCCGCCAAAATCCCCGCCGGGAGCGGGAAGCGCAACAGCAGCGCCCGGCGCGCCCCGTCGGCCCCCCGGCCGATCGCCACCGTGCCCATGTCCTGGGCGTCGGTGGCCCCCGTGTCCGGCTCGGCTTCGGAGATGTGGGCCGCCGCCGTGTTTTCGGTGTCCTGCACGAGGACGGTCGCGCCCTTTTGCCCGGCGAGGCGCAGTAGGCGGTCGGTCATGGCGATGAACTCCGCCCGGGTCACGGCCCGGTCGGGGCCCACCCGCCCGTCTGGATACCCGGCGATGACGCCGTTGCCCGCCAACACCGCCACGGCGTCCGCCGCCGCGGGGGAGACCTGGTCAAAATCCGTAAAATCCGTCTTGCGGACCTCCTCCAAGGAGGACCGGAATATGTCATACAGCGCCAGCGCCGCCGCCTCTCGAGTCAACCGCGCCCCGTCGTCGTCCGCCAGGCCCGCCTCCGGCGCGGGCGTCCAAACAGACCACGCCGCCGTCAGCAAATCCGCCGCTTCCACGGAGGTGACCGGGTCGTCCGGCCGAAAAGCGCCGTCCCCCTCCGGGCGCACAATCCCCTTGGCCTGCCAGGCCCGCATCTGGTCGTCCGCCCAATGTCCCCCCGCGGCAACCGCCGGCCGCACACAGGAAACCAGCGCCCCCACAGCGCAAAACAACGCGGCAATAACCCTCAAATGCCGTTTCAAAAGAAACCCCTCCCCTAAAAATAACGGGCCAAAAAACGTCCCTAACAGCAATCATATCACGCTCTGTCAAAAATTCAACCCCAAAAAAACAGGGGATGCGGAGGAAACCCACCGCACCCCAAAAAAATTGTCCATCGTCAATCGTCAATTGTCAATTGTTCGTCGCCGCGTCGTTTACGTTTTCAAACACCTCGACAAACCGGCTGGTGGGGCGATAGAACACCGGCGGGCGGCCCAGCGGGGCGTCCATCGTGTGTTCCCCGCCGATGTAAGCCTTGCCGCTCCACAGATGAACCCAATTCCCCGCGGGCAGGTAGACCCCTCGCTCCCGGCGGCCCCGCTGCATCACCGGCGCGACCAGCAGCTCCCCGCCCAGCATGTAGGCGTTGGTCACCCGGCGGGCCCGCTCGTCCTGGGGGAACTCCATAAACAGGGGGCGCATCACCGGGCGGCCCTCCCCGGCGTTTTCCCGGACGCAGGCGTGGGTGTAGGGGGCCAGGGCGGCGTGGAGACGGCTCAGCCGGGCGAACAGCGCGAGGATCTCCTCGTCTGTGTCAAAATCCAGCTGCCCGGGCAGGGAAACGGTGCGCATGACCGGCGTGAAGGCGGCGTATTCCGCCCACCGCAGGTACATCTCCTTGCTCCGGCGGGCCGAAAAGGCCATGTTGCCGCCGATGTCGCTCAGGGACAGGCCCATGCCGCTGCACGCCAGGGTCAGGGAGGCGGTCAGCGCCGAGGGCAGGCCGTCCTCCGCCCCCCAACCGGCGTTGTGCTCCCCGGTGGTGGTCAGCATGGTCTGCCCGCAGGAGCCGCCGTATCCGGCCCGGGTGAAAAACACCGTGTCGTTGGCCCGCCCGGCCTCCCGGACAGCCTCCCGGTTGAGCTTGGCCCACAGCACCGGCCAGCGGTTGTGCATCCGGTTGGGGCTTTCGCCGTTTTGCAGCACCCCCCGAGCCGGGAGGTAATACCCCATATCGGCCATGTAGCCGGAAAAACCCCGTTTGAGGATGTTGTTCTTGATGATCTCCTTGAACCAGGCGCAGGCGTCCGGATTGGTCAAATCCAGGTGCCCGGCCATAAAGCCGCCCATGTCGTTGATGTAGTTGCCGCCCTCCGGCTTGCGCACCAGGTACCCCGCCATGGAGGCCTCGGCGAACAGCCGCCCCTCGATGGCCATGTGTGGGTTGATGTAGGCCAGCGTCCGCACACCGGCGGCGGACAGCTCGCCCACCACCTTGTCCAGCCGGGGATACAGCTCCTGGTTGGGGGTCCAGTCGTAAAACACCCGCGGCCCCCGGGCAGTCTCCCGCCGGCCCGACCAGTCCCGCAGACAGACCGCCGACACCTGCACCCCCGCCGACACCGCTTTGTCCAGCCGCGCCACCAGGGCGGGCATCCCCCCGGCGGCCTCCATCCAAACCCCTTCCACGCTCCAGTAGGGCAGCACCGACTGATGGCCCAGCACCCGGCTCATGCGCCGCGCCAGGGCCGGAATCTCGGTTTCCACGCCCACCACCACCGCCGAAGGCAGTTCCCACAGCTCGGCCCTGTGCCGCCGGGCGTCCCGGAAATCCAGCGCGCCGTAGGCCGGGGAGTCCAAATACACAAACAGTCCGTCCTGGGTAAAAAAGGAGGGGTGGGGGAACTGGGTGGCGTGATGGCCGCTGGCCCGCAGGAGCGGCAGCCGGGCGCTCTCCCGTCCTACCCGCCGTTCGTGCACCCACAGGGGCACCCGATGGCCCCGCAAATCCAGCCCGCCGTATTGGGCCCCGCCGCCGTACACCCCTTGCCCCGATTTGGCCGGAAAGCTCAGCCAAATCCGGTTGAGGCCGGTGGACGCCCGCTGGGTGGTCAGAATCAGGCTGCCCTCGGTCTCGGACAGATGAAACGTGAGGGAATAATCCCCCCCCGAAAACCGCACGGCCGACCGCCCCGCGTCGTATTGCGCCCCGGTCAGCGCCGTGCGCCGCAACTGCCCGTCCGACACCCGCCAGTGGCCGCCATGGGCGCGAAACCGGCCCACGCCTTTGCCCACATGGACAAAGGGCGCGTCCGGCGTGTGAACGATGACCGGGCGTTCCCCCAGATACACCGTCAGCTTGTCGCCCTTGACATCCACCCGCAACATGCTGAAACCACCTTTCAAGAAACAGAAAACACGTAAACACGGCCAACCCCGCCGTCCGGTTTCTGTTTTCTGTCTTCTGCCTATCTGCTATATTATACCGAAAAACCGCGCCCCTGGCAATAGAATTCCCCCCCGCCCAGGGAATGTTTTCCCCGCTGCCTTTATTGTCAATCGTCCATCGTCCATTGTAGATTGTCCCCGTTGACAATCGGCGACGAAGAGAATACAATCGTCTCATGAAACGATTGAGCCGATTTGCCCTGTGTATCCTGCTGCTGTCCGGCTGCGCCGCCGGGGTGGGGGACGGCGAAACGCCCTCCCCCGCTCCGGATACGGCCCCGCCGTCTGTCGCCGCGCCCGTCCCGCCGACGGAAACGGTCACGCCGGAGACGCCCTCGCCGTCGTTCCCCGCGCCGGAAACGCCTGAGCCGCCGCCGTCCCCCACGCCGGACAAACCCGAGGCGGGAGACCCCGAGACCGCCCTGGCCGGGATGAGCCTGACGGAAAAGGTCTCCTCCCTGTTTTGGGTCGCCCCCGACCAGCTCGGCGGGACGGCTTACGCCTTCACCGACGCAACCGCCCGGGCCTTGGCCGAGACGCCGGTGTCCGGCGTGGTGCTCTTCCGGGAGAACATCCGGGACGAAGCCCAGGTGCGGGCGCTGACGGCGGCCTTCCGCCAGGCGGGCGGGCCCGGCTTTGCCGTCGGCGTGGACGAGGAGGGGGGCCGGGTGTCCCGTTTGGGGGGCGTGGGTTCCTTTCCCAAAACCCCCGCCATGGGGCGGCTGAGCGGCGAACAAGAGGTCTACGCGGCGGTGGACGCCCTGGGGGCCGCCTTGGCGGACTGGGGGTTCACGGTGGACTTCGCCCCGGTGTGCGACGTGCTGACCAACCCCAACAACACCGTCATCGGCAACCGGGCCTTCTCCGCCGATCCCCAAGCCGTGGCCCTGCTGGCCCCTCAGGCGGTAAAAGCCCTGCTGGCCCACGGCGTCCAGCCCTGTATAAAACACTTCCCCGGCCACGGGGGCACCGCGGGGGACAGCCACACCGGGGCGGTCTCCCTGCCCTATGACCTGGAACACCTCCGGGGAACGGAGTGGCCGCCCTTTTCCGCCGCGCTGGCGGCGGGGACCAACCTGGTCATGGTGGGGCACATCGCCCTGCCCGCGGTCACCGGGGACGACACCCCCGCCTCCCTGTCCCCGGACATCGTCGCCGGTTTTCTCCGGGGGGAGCTGGGGTTTGACGGCCTGGTGGTCACCGACTCCCTGCGCATGAAGGCCGTCACCGACCGCTGGCCCGCCGGGGAGGCCGCCGTCCTGGCCCTGAAGGCCGGGTGCGACGTGCTTCTCATGCCCCAGGACCTGGCCGACGCCCGGGCGGGCGTACTCCAAGCGGTGCTATCCGGCGCGCTGCCCGAAGCCCGGGTGGACGAAGCGGTATTGCGGCGGCTGGCCGTGTTCGGTTGGTGAACGGCGGGGCCCCTAAAATTTCGCCGCCGCCCTTGGCGAACGGGGCCGCTTGCTGTATAATGGAGAGAGAGAACACACGGAAGAGGTATAGACGGTTATGTCCGAGCGCATGTTTGCCCTGCCTTCGGGCGGGGTCTATTCGTTGACAGACGCCACGGTGGCCGCCCTGCTGAACACCGGCAGCGGCGCGGCGGCCCGGGTGTATTTGTATTTGTTGCGCCAGAACGGCCGGTGCGACGACCGGCCGCTGTGCGCCGACCTGGGCCTGTCCCGGGAGGCGCTGAGCGAGGCGTTGTCTCTGTTGCAAAAAGCGGGGCTGCTGTCCGAAGCCCTGGGGCAGGCGGTACATGTGGATTCGGACGTCAGGCCGGACTATTCCGGCAAAGAGGTGGCCCGGGGGCTGGAGGAACATCCGGCTTTTCGCCATGTGGCCGAGGAGACCCAACGCCGCCTGGGCCGGGTGCTGTCCAGCAGCGATTTGCAGATTTTGTTCGGGCTGTATGACTGGCGGGGGTTTTCCCCCGGCGTCATCTCCCTGCTCATCAGCCACTGCCTGGAGGACGCCGCCCGCCGCTGGGGGCCGGGGCGGATGCCCACCCTGCGGCAGATCGACAAACAGGCCGCCCTCTGGGAACAGGAGGGCATCGACTCCGAGGAGCGGGCCGAGCAGTATATCCAAACCCGGGAGTCCGCCCGGCAGAGCACGTCGGTGGTCTACCGCGCTCTGGGCATCGCCGGGCGCGGCCCGTCGGCCAGCGAGGAAAAATATGTGTCCGACTGGATCGCCATGGGCTTTGTCCCCGACGTCATCGCCCTGGCCTATGACAAGACCGCCCTCAAAACCGGCGGCCTCAACTGGAAATATATGCACTCCATCCTGAAAAGCTGGAAGGAGAAGAATTTGCTGACTCTGGACGCCATCGAGACAGGCGACGCCCGGCACCCCCAGACCCCGTCCCGGGCCAACCCCGGATCCGCCGCCGCCCCCGCCGCCCGGGACCGGCAGGCCACGGAGAAGATGAAACGGTTTGTGGCGGAGTGACACATTCCCCAGGCGACAGCCCCGGCGCGTGACAACTTTTTGACATTTTCTCCGATTTCAAGTATACTATTGTGGTGGGCGTATTTATGTTCACAAAGGAGTGAAACGCGTGAGCGGCAAGATCATTCTCAGCGCCGACAGCACCTGCGACATCGGCCCCGCGCTGCAACAGCGGTATGACGTTCGGTTCTTCGACTCACATATTCAAATCGGGGAAAAGACGTACACAGACCGTGTGGACATTTCCACGCAGGAGATTTTCCGGCTTTGGCGGGAGGAGGGCATCCTGCCCAAAACCGCCGCCATTACGCCGGAGGACTACGCCGCCTTTTTCCGGGGCTGGGTGGAGGAGGGCTACGAGGTTCTCCATATCAACCTGGGCTCCGGCCTGTCTTCGGCCCACCAGAACTGCCTGTTGGTGGCCCAGGAGCTGGGGCACATCCACTTGGTGGATTCGGCCAGCCTGTCCACCGGCGTGGGGTTGCTGGTGGTCAAGGCCGGGGAACTGCTGGAAGCCGGCCTGAGCGCCCCCGAGGCCCAACGGGAGCTCATCCGACTGCGGGAGAAGAGCTCGGCCAGCTTTGTGCTGGACACGCTGGAGTTCATGGCGGCCGGCGGGCGCTGCGGGGCGGTGGCCGCCTTCGGGGCCAATTTGCTCAAGCTCAAGCCCTGCATCCGGGTGGACAACCACAATGCCGGGCTGATGAGCGTGGGCAAAAAATACCGCGGCGCGATGGAAAAAGTGCTGGCCGAATATGTCCGGGATCAGCTGTCCGGGCGGGACGACCTGGACTTGGACCACGTGTTCATCACCCAGGCCTGTAGCCCCCAGAGCGACATCGAGCTGGTCAGGGCCGAAATCCAAAAATACGCCGCCTTCAAACACATCCACGTCACCGACGCCTCCGGCACCATCGCCAGCCACTGCGGCCCACGGACGCTGGGGGTTCTGTTTCTGACTGCGTAATTTTAATTGTCAATGGCGCAAACACAAAGGTTCCTCGCCCACATGGGCGGGGAACCTTTGTGTTTGCGCGCCCTCACGCGTTCGCGTGAAGCGCTTGGCACTCCTTGCCGGGCGGTTTTGCCGCTCCGCATTGTGCCCGGGTTCTGTTGGCTGCGCGGATTTGCACATCGCGGATCGCGCCGCTTCGCTGCGCGCCGAATCCGGGTTTCTTTTGTCGAAGCCTGTGAGCGGAACGTTTTTCCGCCGTATTCGTTTTAGCCTTCCGCCTGAGGTATTGTGTTATCAACACCGGCACCGGCCTGAAAACGATTTTGGCGCTTCGGAGTGTCCGAGCATAGTTTGTCCCGGTCAGCCGCCGATATGCGCCGGACGGCCTGCCGCATTCCGGCAAAACCGCCAAGGAATCTCTGAACGGATTCGTCGCCTAATTTCTGGTAAAAACAGTGCATACCGGCGGCATGAATTGTCCACAATGAGAATATACCTGTATGGCGAGAACGGCACATGCGGGTAAATCGTGAAACAGGTGGTGCAAAACATGACGCTGGCGATCTTTCCCTCCGCCAAAAAGTCCGACGCGGCCGGGGAACAGGAAAAGCGCGAGATCCTGGAGGGCATGAGGCAGACCCGGGAAGACCTCAGAGCCGCCCGGGACTCCTTCAACAACGCCCGGGAACCGGAGCTGGTGGAGGCGGCGGTCTTCCAAATCAACGCCCTGCAGTCCCGGTACGCCTATTATCTCCGGGTGGCCAAGGAATTACAGTGCGAGACCACAGCCAGCGCCGCCGTCCGGCCCTCCGACCCGGCCCGGCATCGCCAGGCGGCGGAGACATAACCGGCCACGCCGGTTGGGAGAGTGAAAACACGTGACGCTGACCCAACAGTTACTTATCGGGGGCTGCGGCCTGGCCCTTCTGCTGGCGGCCCTGCGGCTGTTTACAGCCCCCGTGCGCCGGGTGTTCAAGGTGCTGCTGAACACGGCCCTGGGCTTCGCCGGGCTGCTGGTGTTCAACTTGGCCGCCCCGGCCTTGGGGCTGCACGTCGAGCTGGGCCTCAACCTGCTCAACGCCGCCGTCGTCGCCTTGCTGGGCCTCCCCGGCTTCGCCCTGCTGCTCCTGCTGCGGGTGATGTAAAGCCCCCCCTCCACGCCCGAAGGCCCGGCGCTTCACCAGAAGCGCCGGGCCTTCGGGGTTAATATGAGGGGAAAGAAGGAAGAATTAAGCCGTTACGATGGCGAGGAACACTTTCACCAGTCCGCTGCCGTCGGTGGCCCGGACGGTAATGGGGGCGTTGCCGACCTTCACGCCGGTGACGGTGAGGTTGGTGGTGCCGGTGCCGGCCACGGTGGCGACGGCGGCGTTGCCCGAGGTGTAAGCGAGGTACTTGGCGTCGCCGTTGAAGTCGATTTCGACTTTAACGGTGCGGCCCTTTTTGATGGTCACTTTGTCCGGGGTGGCCAGCGTCGGGGCAACGGTACCCTTCTTGACCAGGTTGTCGATGGCTTCTTTCAGGGCAGCGGCGGTGGCGTCGATGTCGGCCTGGAGGGGCGCGCCCTGCGCGTAGACAGTCTGCGCGGCCAAGAGGGCGGCTTCGAAGGCAGCCAGGGTTCCGTCAGCGTAAACGGTGCGATCCGTCACGCCGGCGGCGGTGGTGGCGCCGTCCGCAAGGGGAGCAAGCAGCGGGGTTTTGTCAAACAGGTTCTGGTACAGAGCGCCCTGCATGAGGTTGGTGGCGGCGTAGTTGGAAGCGCCGTTGTCAACCAGGTGGAAGACGATCAGGTTGGCGATGTCGGCGGCGGTGTAGTCGGCGGCGGCGATGGTCAGCGTGACCGTCTGGCCGTCGGCGGCCCAAGCGGTTTCCCAAGCGCCGGCGACGTCAAACCCGACGCCCAGCTCGCCCTTGTTCATCGCTTCGCTGAAGTAGATGTCCAAGGCGTAGGTCTCTGCGCTTTGGTCGTAGGTCAGGTCGCCGAAGGTGATCTCGGCGTTGAAGTTGGAGGTCTTCTTCCAGTTGGCGGGGCCGGTGGCGCGGTGCTCTTTGCCCGAGGTGCGCTCAGAGTACACATCCGGGATCATCGGCCAATCGGGGCCGGCCTGACCGTTGTTGTACTGTTGGGCGTTCCAGCTGGGAGCGCGGGTGAAGTTGGTGGCTCCGCCGGAACCAGGACGGCTGGAGCTGCCGGTCTGGGCGGTGATGGTGCCGAAGGTATACTGGAACACGAAGCCGGGGATGGTGGCGAATTTCAGGTTGGCGATGGTGAAGGTATGGTTGTTGTCAAGGGCCCACGCGTCGGCGCCGGTCTTGCTGGCGATCCGATAGAACAGGGAGTCGTGGAACCACAGGCCGTAGTCCATCTTGCCAACGCCGGGCAGACCCACGGTGTTGCCGGCCATCTGGCGGACGCCCGCGAAGCTGACTTCCTGCCAGCCGTCGCCGGTGACATAGACCTTCGGGGGATCGGCTTGGTCGTTGGCCAAACGGGAGGCGAAGCCGACGACGCGGTTGTCCTCGCCTTCGTCGCCCTTGGTGGCGCCGTGGCGGAGGGCGTCGTTGAGGCTCATGGAGGAGAAGTACACGCTGCGGTTGATCTTGTCTTCGCCGACGGTGCGCAGCTCATAGCGGCCGTACACGCTCTGCTCGGCGGTGATGTTGAAGGAGACGATTTCGCCCACGCGGCTGGCTTCGGGGATAAGCGTTCCGTCGGGGAGAACCAGCACGACCGCCGAAGCGTCGGTGTGGGCGGTGATGACCTGGGCATAGCCGACCAGGAAGGAGTCCTGCGCGGTCCACAGCAGGTATTTGTTCGGGCTGGTCCAAGGCATGTAGGAGCTGGACAGGTCGAACGGATAGTTGATGAAGTCGGAGATGTTGTCCCAGCCGTTGGGCTTGGCGGGATAGGTGCTGCCGTTGGGCAGGGAGTTGTTGGTGGGATACGAGTCTTGGACGTTCAGCTGGCCCACGTGATCCGCGTCGATGGCCTCAAAGGCGACCTGGCGCAGGGGCTGCCATTCGCGGTCCATGATGGCCAGCGCGAAGGCGGTGTCACGGTTGTACCACGCGTGGCTGCTGCGGCGGGCGCGGATGGCGATGTTGTTTTTCTCTTGCTCGGTGGTGCCGACATAGTCATAGACTTCCAGGGCGGCGACCAGCGGCATGGATCCGCCTTCGGTACCCATCCAGTGCAGGTCGATACCAGTCACACTGTAGAAGGGCTTCGGGGCGGCCAGGGCGACCACGTCGGAGGAGTCAAACGGGAACTTGCCGTCTTGACCCAGGAACAGGCCGGCGGTGTCGGGGAACCAAGAGTTGCCGTCGCCCCAAGACACGGAGGCGTTTTCGGCTTTGCCCATGACGCGGTCGGCGGCGGTGTAGACCGGGTCGGTGATGTTGAAGCTGAAGATTTTGCCTTCGGCCAGGTAGCGGTGGCCCTGGAGGCCGGAGCCGCCCGACTCGGAGGGCAGGAAGACGGCGATGCGGTCTTCAAACGCGCCCGCGAAGAGGGCGGCCTTGCCGTAACGGGAGTGGCCGGTGACCGCGGTACGGGTGATGTCCAAGCCCTTGATTTGGCCAAGGGTACGGTCGTCGTCGGTGGCGGCGTTGGAGGGTTTCTGCTCCAAGGCGTCAAACAGGCGTTGGACAGCCCAGGCCCAAGCGCCGAACGCGCCGGAGGCGTATGTATAGTTGTTCTTGTTGTAAGGGTACAGCTGGACATAGAGGCCGGTGCGGCTGTAGGTGACGCCCGAGCTGTCGGAATAGATGCTGGTGTTGGGGATGGTCACCAGGGCGTAGCCTTGGGTAACCTGGCTCGGCAGTCCGCCGGAGCCGGAAACGATAATGAACGGCACCGGATCGGTGTCGTTGCCCCAGGCGGCAATGCGCTGGGCGGAGGTCGGCATGGCGACAGTGGCGGTGAAGCTGCGGGGGGTGCCGTCGCTGTAGACCGTGTCGGTGATGGTGATGGAGAGGTTGTTGCCGGACAGAGCGCCCTTTGTGGCCTCATAGGGGGTTTTGATGATGTTGCCCAGCCAATAGCGCTGGAGGAGCTCTTTGATCTCGGCGCGGCGGGCGGCCCACTCGGTGGTGGGGTTGTCAACGACGCCGTTGCCGTTGGGATCGTTCGCGATGTTAAAGAACTCAAAGGGGTTGGGCAAGGTGGTGGTCAGGGGCAACTGGTCAACGCTGGGCCAGCCTTCCAGGGCGCCGGTGCCGGCGGGGGGTTCGGCAGTGGTCACGGCCAGGCTCGTCAGGGGTACGATGCTGAGAACCAGCGCCAAGCACAGCGCGAGCGCGAGAATTTTGCTCTTCTTCATACAGACAGACACTCCTTCAAAATAATAACTTGCTGAGACACGCTTTCTTCTTCGCCAAATCCTTCCGGAGGGCCTCCGTTCGCCTATATCGACGGGCGCAGAGGCGTCTCCCGCGTTCACCATCTCTCCTTTCCCCTCATCATCGTGGTTTTGCACAAAAATGGATATGTAAAGACAATTCGCTTCGTATATAGATTATCACAAGCGTTCACAGCAGTAAATGAACAAACTGAGAAAAACATGGACAAATTCGCGATCAATTTTTACGGAAGCGGATATTCCCGTTCGGAGAGGGGTTCCCCGCCTTGCATTTTCGCCTGGCCCTGTGGTACACTGTATACATAAACCGTTTTTCTCCGGGAGGCGAGCAAGGATGTCCTACGACGATCTGATCCCCCACGTCGGCTACTTTGTCCGGCGCAAGACGACCCCCAGCTGGCACATGGCCAGGAACAACCTCGACGCCATCGACCTGTCCCTGATCACCGACGGCAAGGCCTGGTACACCATCGGCCGGAAGACCTACGAGGTGGACAGGGGCGACCTGATTTGCATCCCCCGGAACGTCGAGCGCTCCGCCGACACCTGCCCCGGCGACCTCATGCAGTGCTACGACGTGAACTTCAAGCTCACCGGCCTCGACGGCGCCGAACAGACGCTGCCCTTCCCCCCGGTCAGCCGCCTGAAGCTCTATCCTGACATTTTGGATCTCTACCAAAAGCTCAATGTGGCGTATCTGGAGAAGCGCCCCGGGGGCCCGCTCCGGGTGCGGGCGCTGCTCATGCTGATTTTGCACCGCTATTTTGAGCTGCTGACATATAAGGACATTCAGCCCACCGATCCCCGGATTCGCAACGTCATGCGGTACATCTCCGAACACTTCGCCGAGAACATCACCCTGGACGACCTGGCCCGCTATGCCCGGCTGCAAAAGGCCTACCTGGGCGTCCTGTTTAAGGAGAGCGTCGGCATGTCGATTCGCCAGTACATCACCGAGGCCCGGATCACCCACGCCGCGGGCCTCCTCAAAAACGGCGGCTGCACCGTCCGGGACGCCTCCGCCGCCTGCGGCTTCGTGGACGCCTCCTACTTCAGCCGGGTCTTCCACCGCGTCAAGGGCTACCCCCCCTCCTACTGCGGCACCGGCGACACAACCGCCCCGCCGCCCCCGCCAACCGCCGGAGGCGGTAATAGCGGCGGCAATTGACAATGGTTTCATTCGTATCTTGACCCCCGTCATCTCACATGGGAGGTTGCGCCAATGTCTACACAGCCGATGCTTTCCCTTCCCGTTCTGTTTTCCTCGGGCATGGTGGTGCAGCGGGACGCGCCCGTCCGGATCTGGGGCCGCGCCGCGCCGGGGGCGGCCGTCCGTGTGAGCCTGGACGGAGAGACCCGCGACGCCCGGGCCGACGGCGAGGGTCGCTGGGCCTTGGCCCTGTCCCCCCGGGCCGCCGGGGGGCCGTGGACGCTGACCGTCGCGTCCGGGGACGAAACCGTCCTCGTCCGGGATGTGCTGGCCGGGGACGTGTGGCTGTGCTCCGGGCAGTCCAACATGCAGCTGCCCATGCGCCGGATCAAGTACGCCTGTCCCGATGAGCTCCGGGCCGCCGACCCCTTGGTGCGGCAGTTCACCGTGCCCATTGAATACGACTTTCACGCCCCCCGGGGCGACCTGCCCGGCGGGGCTTGGCAGGCTCTCTCGCCGGACACCGTCCCGGAATTTTCCGGGGTGGGCTACTTTTTCGCCAAAGCCCTCCGCGCCCGGTACGGCGTGCCGGTGGGGCTCATCCTGTCGGCGGCGGGGGGGACGCCCCTGGAGGCCTGGATGAGCCGGGAGGCCCTCGCCCCCTGGCCGGAAGAATGGGCCGCCGCCGACCGCTGGCGGGACGACGACGCCGTCGCCCAACAAATCGCCCATGACCAACAGGCCGAAGCCGACTGGTACGCCCAATTGGACGCCGCCGACCCCGGCCTGACGGAGCGCTGGTACGATCCGGGCTACGACGACGACGCCTGGGCAGACACCGCCCTGACCGACTGCGCCGCCCTGCGGGACTGTGGATCGGTCTGGCTGCGCCGGGAGGTCTATGTCCCCGAGGCGTGGGCCGGAAAACCCGCTCGGCTGTTTTTGGGGTGCGTCGTAAACGGCGACCAGACCTACGTCAACGGCCATCTCGTGGGAGGCGTCTCCTACCGCTATCCCCCCCGGGACTATGCCCTGTCCGGAGCGGACGGAGCCCTCGTCCCCGGCCGCAACGTCATCGCCATGCGGGTGCTGTCCCTCGTCGGGGCGGGGCGGTTTGTCGCCGGGAAACCTCACAAACTCCTGTGGGACGGCTTTGACATCGACCTGGAGGACGGCTGGAAGGTCCGCCGGGCCGCCGTCTGCGGGTCGGCCCCCAGCTCCGTCCCCTTCATCTATGTCCCCACCGGGCTTTACAACGCCATGATCGCCCCCTTGGCCCCCTGGGCTCTCAAGGGCGCGCTCTGGTACCAGGGCGAATCCAACACAAACCGGCCCGAGGGGTATTTTCAGCGGTTTTCCGCCATGGTGTCCGGCTGGCGGGCCCTGTGGGGCCGGGCGGATCTGCCTGTTTTGACCGTCCAGCTGGCCAACTATCAGGACGACGAAAACGCCGGGCAGGATTGGCCCGAATTGCGGGAACAGCAACGCCGGGCGCTCTCCCTGCCCGGCATAGGGTTGGCGGTCGCCGCCGACGTGGGGGAGGGCAACGATCTGCATCCTCTCAACAAAAAAGCGGTGGGCGACCGGCTGGCCCGCTGGGCCGCCCGCCTGGCCTACGGGGAGGACATTGTGGCCTCAGGCCCCCTGTTTGATGGCCTGGAATCCCTGGGGGACAAGGCGGTGCTGCGCTTCCGCGCCGCCGACGGCCTGGGGACAAGAGACGGCGCGCCCCTGGGGGGCTTCACCGCCCGGGGCCCTTCCGGCCCCTTCTACCCCGCCAGCGCCGAAATCCACGGCGACACCGTCCGCGTCTCCTGCCCCGCCGCCCAACCCATCCGGGCAGTGCGCTACGCCTGGAAAAACGACCCTCACGACGCCAATCTCATAAACAGCGCCGGCCTCCCCGCCGTCCCCTTCGACGCCGACACCCCCATAACCTACCACCCGGACATACAATAAAAGAGCGGAACCGGGAATCCCGGTTCCGCCCTCTCAATTTCGGCAATCTCAGCCTTGACAAAAAGCGTTCGATACGTTGCCATAAAAGAGGACAGAACCGCCCACGCCGGTTCTGTCCTCTGTCGTTTGTTTTCTGCCTTCTTCAGGCCAAAATCCACTGATCCACGGTGGACACCAGCTTGCCGATCTCCGGTTTGGACAGCTGGGCGTTGGCGCCCAGTTCGGCGCCCTTGTTGCGCATGGCTTCGTCGATGAGGGAGGAGAAGATGATGACCGGCACCTTGTTGAGGATTTTGTCCTCCTTGACCAGCTTGGTCAGGCGGTGACCGTCCATCTTGGGCATCTCGATGTCGGTGATCAGACACTTGGCCTGATCCTCGATGGGCACCCCGCTGTCCCGCATTTCCCGCAGCGCGTCCCAGGCCTCCTGGCCGTTGGCGAAGGTCAGGACGTTCATGTACCCCGCCTCGTGCAGCGCCTCGGTGATCATCTTTTTGAGTAGCGTGGAGTCCTCCGCGATGAGAACCGGTTTGAGAGAACGGTTCCGGGGACCGAGCTGGGCGATCTCGGAGAGCTGGATGCCGCTCTGGGGGCTGATATCAAAGACGATTTTTTCAAAGTCGATGATGGTGATGAGCCTGCCCTGGAATTTGGCGATGCCGGTGGCCAGGCCCTCCTCGCCGCCGTAAATGGTGGCGTCCGGCTTTTCGATGTCGTTCCAGGACACGCGGTGAATGCCCTCCACCGTGTGGACGTGGAAGGCGACGTTCATCTTATTGAAGCTGGTGATGATGAACATGTCCCGCTCGGTCTCCTCGTGGGTGGGCAAGCCCAGATAGGTGGGCAGGTTGACGACCGTGATGATCATGTTCCGCGGCTTAAAAATGCCCTCCACGTCGGGGTGCGAGTTGGGCATGGCCTTGACCGGGAGATATTTCATGATCTCGGTCACCTTGGCCACATTGATGCCGAAGACATTGCCGCTGATGGTGAACTCCATGATCTCCAATTCGTTGGTGCCGCTCTCCAAAAGGATGTCGGCGGTTCCGGACTTGGTGGCGGTAGCGGTGGCAGTGGCCATAACGAAGCCTCCTTATCGGCTTGATCCGTCGGCCTATTTCCCGCCGCGCACCCGCGCCGCCGGATATAAACCGTGTGATACGTTATATATATCGGAAACTTCGCCGGGTTTCTAAAGGCAAGCCGACGAAGAATGTTGACACCCCCCAATAAAAGAAAAAAGGCGGCCCCCCAAGCCGCCTCAAATCTCAATCTTAATTCCGCCTGTACCCCGAGGGATATAATTCTTAATTGCCCTCGGCCTCGGCCGCCGCCGCCGCCGCTTGCCGGGCCACCTCGATCTCCTCCGCGGAAATCGGATAGAGCCGCAGCAGCACTTCGGCGAGCTGCTCCAGGGCGAAGTCAAGCTGTTCCTTGGTGTGGGTGGCGATATAGCTGGTGCGCACGATGGCGTCGCCCACCGGCACCGCCGGGGAGATGACCGGATTGACATAGACCCCGTGCTCCAGCAGGGCGCGGGTGACCACGAAGGTGCGGTCGTCCAGGTAGGCGGAGATGGGGATGATGGGGGCGATGGAGTCCCTGCTGGGCAGGCCCAAGCGGCGCAGTTCCCGGCGCATGTAGTCGGCGTTTTCGTTGACCCGGCGGGGGCGGTCGGGTTCCTCTTTCAGGATGCGCAGGGCTTCCATGACGGCGGCCACGTTGGACGGCGGCATGGAGGCGCTGAATATGTAGGGCCGGGAGCTGTGCTTCAGGTAGTCGATGACCACATGGTCCCCGGCCACGAAGCCGCCCAGGCTCGCGAAGGACTTGCTGAAGGTGCCCATGTACAGGTCGATGTCGTCCATCAGGCCGAAATATTCGCCGACGCCCCGGCCGGTGGGGCCCATGACGCCCGCGCCGTGGGAGTCATCCACCAGTAGGCGCGCCCCGTATTTCTTTTTGAGGCGGACGAGGTTGGGCAGGTCGGCCAAATCGCCCTCCATGGAAAACACGCCGTCCACCGCGATGAGCTTGCCCCGGTCCTCCGGGCAGCGGGCCAGCAGCTCCTCCAGGGCGACCATGTCGTTGTGGGGGAATTTGCGCACCTGCCCGAAGCTCAGACGGCCGCCGTCCACCAGGGAGGCGTGGTTGGCCCTGTCCGAATAAATATTGTCATGCCGGGAACACAGACCGGCCAGGATGCCCAGATTGGTCTGGAAGCCGGTGGAAAAGCTCATGACCTCCGCCTTGCCGAAAAAATCGGCCAGCTGCCGCTCCATCTCGTTGTGAATGGTCAGGGTGCCGTTCAGGTGCCGCGAACCGGAACAGCCTGTCCCATAAGCGTCCAGGGCTCGTTTAGCCGCCTCGATGACCCGGTCGTCGCTGGTCAGGCCCAGGTAGTTGTTGGAGCCCAGCATGACGGTGCGCCGCCCATACATGGTCACCTCGGCGTGCTGCCGGGACGTAATCTCATGGGAAAAGGGGTACAACCCGGCGGCCCGCGCCTCGTCCGCCCGCGTAAATTCATGGCATTTCTGAAAAATATCCAATCTTCTCATCTCCTTTATTACCACCGATATTGTACCATCTTTTCGCCCCCGGAGCAAATATATTTTGCCCCGAAGAAATCACTCGTCCCCACCATCAACTGGACAGCACTAAAAACCCGAACCCCAAAATCCAACGCCGCGCAGCGGCTCCGCAATTTTTAATTGCTACTTCCTGCTTACAGTACCCTCGCCGCCCATCCCGCCACCAAAAAGACGGTCAAATCCGCCAGCAGGGCGCAGACCAAAACATGACGCCCCCGGGCGACGCCGGTGGCCCCGAAATAGACCCCTATGGTGTAAAACGTGGTCTCCGAGGAGCCCAGCATGACCGCCGCCGTCCGACCCACCAGGGAGTCCGCGCCGAAATTTTTCATGATCTCCGCCCCCACCGCCAGCGCCCCGCTGCCCGAAACCGGGCGCAGCAGCAGCAGGGGTGTGCATTCGGCGGGGATGCCCAGGGCGGCGGTCAGGGGGCGCAGCAGCTGGGCCGCCGCGTCCAGCGCCCCGGAGGCGCGGAGCATGGTGATGCCGGTCATCAGCGCCACCAGGGTGGGGGCCAGGGTTTTGAACAGGGACAGGCCCTGGGCGGCCCCGTCGGTGAGGGCTTTGAAGACGTCGGCGCCCCGCAGGGCGGCCCAGCCGGGCACCCCCACCAAAATGAGGGGCACCACGGCGGCCAGCAGACTGTTCACCGCCTCACCTCCACGTCCGGGACAGCAATTTGGCCGCCAGCACCCCCACCAGCACCGAGCAGACCGAGGTCACCCAGACGGCGGGCAGAATGTCAAAGGGGGCGGCCGAACCCGCCGCCGTCCGCACCCCCGCCACCGTGGCCGGGACGAGCTGGAGGGAGGCGGTGTTGAGCACCACCAGCATACACAGATCGTTGGACGCCGACCGGCCGCCGCCGGACAGGGTGTGCAGCCGGCGGGCGGCCCTCAGGCCCAACGGGGTGGCGGCGTTGCCCAGCCCCAGGAGGTTGGCCGAAACGTTGGCCGAAAGGGCCTCCATCGCCTCTCCGTCCCCCCGGGCGCCGGGGAACAGCAGGCCCAGCGGCCCCCGGAGCAGCCGGGCCAGCCCCCCCGCCAAACCGCACCGCCGCATGACCTCCATGATCCCGCTCCACAGGCAGAGCACCCCCGCCATGGCGATACACAGCTGCACCGCCGCCCCCGCCCCTTCCAGCGCCCCCCGGGACACCGCCTCGATCCGCCCGGTGAGCAAACCAAACACCACCGACACCGCCGCCATCCCCAGCCACACCCAGGACAGTACCATCCCCACGCGCCCCCTCCGCAAATCACAATCTGTTACAGTGTATGGGGACAGGCGGACGGTTAGACGCCCCTGATTTTCATAGGGCTCCCCCGCCCCACAAGTTCCCTTCCCAAAATATTGCATTTTTCTTGACAAATTCTGACGCCCTGTGATATGATATTAATGCAAAGGTGAAATATCGCAAAAACCCAAGCAATTTCAAGCTATCTCGACATCTTGGCCCGAGCCCGTGTCTTTCCGGCGAGGCGGTTTGCCCCTCGAATAACCGCCGTCAAAGACCGGTATCGGCAGCCCTTCACCCACGGCAAGGCGGAGTAGGCGCCGTCTGTGGCCACCGGGCGGGGCGCACCCTGGCGGAAACGGAAACGCTTTCGCGTAGTAACGCGACGAGGTCGAAAGTGAGGCGGTTCCGCCCGGATTTGACGCGGGAGACATCATGTGCATCCAAACAAAAAAACCCGCAACCCGGGTTTTGACGCGCCAAGGCATTGGCGTACAATTTTCAAGAACGGAATGGAGGTAAAATCGGATGAAATCCACAGGTATCGTCAGAAAAGTGGACGAGTTGGGGCGGGTCGTCCTGCCCATCGAACTGCGTCGGACATTGGATATTTCAGAGAAAGACCCCTTGGAAATCTATGTGGAAGGGCCGTCCATCATCTTGCGCAAATATGAGCCCTCCTGCACTTTCTGTGGCAACGACAGAAACGTCTTCGACTTCAAGGGCAAAAACATTTGCCCCGCCTGCGCCAAGGAAATTGGCCAAGCCAAGCCCTGACGTTCCCCCGAAACCGACAAAAGAGGCGGCGCAGCAAAGCTGCGCCGCCTCTTTTGTCGGTTGTTTGAGGGTACCCCCCGTTCACCGCCCGATTTTCGCGTCGATGTCGGTGACGAACAGTAACACCTGGGCCACGATCAGATACAGTTCCGCGGGGATTTCCTGGCCCATGGACAGCAAATTGAGCGTGTGAGCCAGTTCGGGATCCATGTGAATGGGAACGCCGCTCTCCTCGGCTTTGGAGACAATGCGCTCCGCCGTCGCGCCCCGTCCGGCCGCCACCACCCGCGGCGCGGCGTCCCGATCCTTGTCATACTGCAACGCCACCGCCTCCCGAGGCGGCGGTACCTTTTTTCGTCTGATAGCCATAAAACCTCCAACGGGCATTGTAGCAAATGCGGACGCATGCCGATGA
The DNA here is from genome assembly GCA_031289065.1 of Oscillospiraceae bacterium. Classification (GTDB taxonomy): domain Bacteria; phylum Bacillota; class Clostridia; order Oscillospirales; family UBA929; genus JAIRTA01. The sequence goes on along the minus strand of JAITQI010000084.1, from coordinate 19,109 downwards.
ATGAAGACTGAAAAAATTTCGGAGCCGCGCAGCGGCACCGCAATTTTTAATTCTTCATTCTTAATTCTTACTTAATCCCAACGCCCCCAACACCCCTTCCGCTGTGGGAACGCCAACGTGGAGGGCGTTTTGCGCGTCCCGGATGTCCTCCAGGCGATGGGCGTCGGAGTTGCGGATAAAGCGCACGCCCTCCAGTTCGGGGTGGGCCGCCCGCAGGGCGGTTTCGTCCGCCCGGTGGGACAGTTCCATGACGGGAAAATTCATGGCCGGGTCGTAAAAACCCAGGTTGGCCAGCAGGGAGAAGGAGGGCCGGTCGATGTGGGCGGGGATGGCCAGACCGCCGTGGGCCCGAACCAGCGCCGCCGTGTCATAGAGGCCGACATCGGCGGCCGAGAGGAGAAGCCGGGGTTCCCGGCCCTGGGGCGCGTCCCCGTCCCCCGTGAACAGCTGGGGGCCGAACACCGCCTCGTCGTTGGGGATGTCGGGCAATCGGGCGTACACATAGGCCGCGAAGGCCTCCGCTTCGGGCAGACCGGGGAACAGGCAGAGCACATGCACCTCTTCCCGGGTGGTCAGCTCCATGCCGGGTAAGGCGATGAGGCCGACGGCCCGGGCGGCCGCCAGAAAAGGGGCGCAGTTGCCGCAGGTGTTGTGGTCGGACAGGGCGACGGCTTGCAGTCCGCACAGGGCCGCCATACCGGCGATGTTGCCGGGGGCCATCTCCTCGTCGCCGCAGGGGGACAGACAGGAGTGCAGGTGCAAATCGTAATACAGCGGCGTCACGGCGGTCAGCCTCCCTCGGTCAGCAGTCCGTGAAGCCTGTGGCACAGCTCATACGTCCCCAAAGGGGACCCCAGCAGGGCGACGTTTTCCCGCAACGCCCGCGCCTGGAGGGCCTCGTCGGGCGCAACCCCCTCCGCCAGAACGACGCAGGGCAAATCGGCCATGACCGCCACGGCGGCCACGTTCACGTTGGACATGATGGTCACCCAGGCCGCTCCGCCCGGGGCCCGGCCCATCACCCAGCTGAGCAGATCCCCCGCGTACCCCCCGGTCACCGCCCGGCCCAAAGCCTCCTCCGACCCGCCATACACCGTCAGCCCCAACGCCCCAGCCAACGCAGAAACAACAAACGCCCCCAAAAAAACACCTTCCCTGTGGCTAATGTGGAAAAACAAGAATGAAAAATTGCGGAATCGCGCCCCAGCGCGATAATTTCTAATTCTTAATTGACAATTGTCAATTGTCTCCCGCCCCCGGGTCCCGCCGAAACGGCGGCGGCAAAAACTGTTCCGCGTCGCCGTCGCCGGACAGGTACATGACCCGCTCCCGCATACGGAAGATACAATCCTCCTCCGACGCGAACCCCAGCACCACATCCTCCGCCAGGCTCCGGCAGGAGGGCGCGCCGCAGGAGGAACAGTCCAGCCCGGGCAGTTGGGCGGCCAGGGCCTCGATGCGGGCCTGTTTTTCCAGGGCGGCCTGCATGTCGGCGTCGAGACGGAAGACCGGGGTGTGGGACAGGAAGGCCCCCCAGGAGGCCAGGGGCTTGTCCCCGGGGCCCACCTTGTTCCGGGAGACCGGCAGGAACTTCATCAGCCGTTTCATCCGGGCCTTGGCGGCGAAGGGATTTTCCACCGTCAGGCAGCCTCCCACACAGCCCTGGGTGCAGGCGGACAGCTCCAAAAACTCCACCTCGGGCAGCTTGCCGTCCTCGATGTCTTCCAGCACCTGGATGACATTTTCAATGCCGTCCACCGCCAGATAGCTCTCCCCCAGCAGCGCGGCGCTCTCCCCGCCCGAAACCGCCCAGCCCAGGCCCATCAGCCCGGCGGTGGCCAGGTCGGGCAGGTCGGGGCGTTTTTTCATGACGGGCAGCAGGTGCAGATAGAGCTCCGACAGGGCGATCGCCCCGTCGATAACCGGCGCGGCCAGCCCAATGGGGTTGCGCACGGCGGTGGCCTTGGCCGGGCAGGGGGTGAGGAAAAACACCCCGATGCGCTCGGGGGACAGGCCGGTCTTGTTCATGGCCTCCCGCCGGGCCAGCACCGACGCCAGCTCCACCGGGGCCATAAAGGGCAGCACATTGGCCATCAGGCCGGGGAACCGCTGGCAGATCAGCCGCACCGAGGCCGGGCAGGCGCTGGAAATGACCGGCCGGGGCAGGGCCCCGGGGGTGCCCATCTCCTGCCGGGTCATGTCGGAGATGATCTCGGCGGCCCGGGCCACCTCGAACACGGCGTCAAACCCAATGTCGAGAAGGGCGGCCAGCACGATGTTCACATCGTCCAAATTGTGGAACTGCCCATAGAGGGACGGCGCGGGCAGGGCCACCGTATAATCAAACTCGGACAGGCGATCCAAGCCGTCGCACACCGCCCGCTTGGCGTGGTGAGGACAGACCCGGATACACTGGCCACAGTCGATACACCTCTCGGCCACAATGATGGCCTTGCCCCGCCGCACCCGAATGGCCTCGGTGGGGCAATGCTTGATGCAGGTGGTGCAGCCCTTGCATTTGTCGCGGATCAGGGTGACGCTGTGATTCATGGCGAATTGGCCCCTTGCTATGGTGAATCTTGAGTCTGCCCGACAGAGAGACGCTATTTGGAAAAGATGATCTTTTCACTGTGGAACATGCGGGTCAGGAGGAAACCGCCCAGAGCGGCGTAAGCCAGGTTGGACAGGACGGTGAGCAGGATATTGATCGGGTCGTAGCTCAGGGAGAAGATGCCGACCATGGCCTGGACGCTGTTGTAGGTGGGGATGAGGTAGTAGACCCGGTCGGTCTGCGCGCCGCCGCCGAACATGGCGGTGACGCCCACCACCATGACGACAATCATCAGCGGCGAGACCATGGTGGCGGCCTCCTTGACGCTTTTGGCGAAGGCCGACAGGATGGAAATCAGCGCGACAAACAGCAGCACGGTGGACAGGACGACCGCGGCCAGGGTCAGGTAATCCCCGATGCCGTATATGTTCATGTCCGGCATGTCCCCGCCGCCGCCGAACATTTTGGGCAGGGAGAGGATGGTGCCCAGCAGGCTGGACAGCCCGGCCAAAAAGGCGATGATCGCCAGACTCACCAGCTTGCCTAGGGCCAGCGCGCCGCGCCGCAGGGGGGTGACCAGGATGGTGGCGATGGTGCCCCGCTCCTTCTCCCCGGCGATGGCTTCGGGGGCGAGGGCCGTACAGCCGGAAAACAGGAAGACGAGCAGTAGCAAAGGCAGCAGGGAGGCCAACAGACTGCCCACGGCGTCTTTTTCGCTGACCTGATCGTAGGTTACCCCCTCCCGGTTGACGTCGAACAATTCGGGCAGCAGCGAGGTCTTGTACGCCTCCAGTAGTGCCGTCACCCGGCCGTGCAGGGCCGACGACTCGGTGGACGCCGAGTTATAATAGATTTCCACATTCGGGACGGCGGGCCGGTCGGACGAATCGCTGTCGGCGGCCCCCAGGGCGGCCACCGTCTCGTCAAAATTTTCGGGGAAGACGATGAGCAGATCCACTGCTTGGGCGGTGATGTCCGCCCGCACGTCGTCCGGGGAGACCGGTTCCACGCCGAGGTTCAGCCCGACGGCTTCCAAGGCGGGAGCCAGGGAATCGGGAGCGGCGATCACATAGGCCACCGGCGTATAGTCCTCGTCGGCCTCCATCATGTCGGTCAGCGCGGAGCCCATGACGGTGTACAGCACGTAGATCATCAGGCCGGGCAGAATCAGGGCGGTCAGCACCATGCGCCGGTCGCCGAAAAACCGCGCGAATTCCTTTCGCGCAACGGTCAGCACACCCTTCATACCGCCACCCCCGCTTTCCGGGCGTACAGCTGGAAGAACGCGTCCTCCAGGGACAGTTCGCCGGTGATCTCGGGCAGGGTGCCGCAGGCGGCCATTTCCCCGTCCAGGATGACCCCCACCCGGTCGCAGAGCTTTTCCGCCAGGCTGAAAATGTGGGTGGAGATGATGATGGTCTTGCCCTGCCCCCGCAGCTCTTGGAGGAAATCAGTCACCGTCTTGGCGGTGAGCACGTCCAGGCCGTTGGTGGGCTCGTCGAAGATGACCACGTCGGGGTCGTGCACCAGGGGGATGACCAGGGAAATTTTCTGCTTCATGCCGGTGGACAGGTTGGCCACCTTTTCCCCGGCGAACTGGTCGATGCCGAACCGTCCGAACAGCGCGGTTCGGCGCTGTTCCCGGTCGGCGGGGGCCACGCCGTGCAGGTCGGAAAAGAAGGTAAACAGATAGTCGGGGGAGAAAAACTCCTCCAGCTTGAGCTCGCTGGTCAGAAAGCCCAGACGGCGGCGCACGGCGGCGGCGTCCCGGGCGACGCTGAGGTCGTCCAGGAAGACGTCCCCCTGGTCGGCCCCCATCAGGGTGGCCAGAATGCGCAGGGTGGTGGTTTTGCCCGCCCCGTTGGGGCCCAACAGCCCGAAGATTTCCCCCGCCCCGGCGGTGAAGGACAGGCCCCGCACGGCGTGCTTCACCGTGTCAGTCGTATGCTCCAGCTTCCGGCGCTTGGCCGACAGCTTGAAGCTCTTGTGCAGGTTTTCCACGCGAAGAGTACTTGTCACAATCGATTGCCTCCTAAAATCATAATGTCAAAAAATATAACACACCCGCAATTGAAACCCCGGTCAATAGCGCTCCATACTTGTCTACTGTCCATCGTCAATCGCAGCCTGTCATCCGTCCAAGCGAACAACCATCCGCACCGTCGTCCCCACGCCCACCTCCGACTCGACGGTGATGTCGTCGGCGTATTTTTTCATGTTGGGCAGGCCCATGCCCGCGCCGAAGCCCAGGTCGCGCACCGAGTCGCTGGCGGTGGAAAACCCTTCCCGCATGGCCTCCTCCAGGTTTCGGATGCCGGGGCCGGTGTCCTTCAAAACCATCTCGAGGCGGTCGGGGAAGACGGTGACGTCGATGACCCCCCCCGAGGCGTGGATGACCATGTTGATTTCGCCCTCGTACAGGCAGATGGAGGCCCGGCGCACGACTTTGTCGCTCAGCCCCAGACGGCTGAGCACCCGTTTGACCGCCGAGGAGGCCTCCCCCGCCGCGGAGAAATTGGCCCCCTCCACCTCGTAATGCAGGACAAGCTCGCTCACCGGACGCCCTCTAAACTCACCAAACCGGCCGCGTATAGGCGTCCGCAGGCGTTGTACATCCGGAAACCGGTGCTCATGACCACCATGCCCCGGGCGGCGGCCAGCGACAGGATGGTCTCGTCAGGCACCTTGCCCCGGACGAAGACAATACACTTCATATCCATCATCTCGGCGGTGCGCACCACCTGCAAATTGAGCAGGCCGGTCAACAGCACCGATTGGTCTTTGACAAAGGCCAGCACGTCGCTCATCAGGTCGGACCCGCAGGCCGAGTGCACCTCGTTTTCCAGCAGTTCCGCGCCGGACAGCACCCGCGCCTCCAAAATATCCCTGACTTGGGCGATGGTCATGTTCGTTTCGCTCCCCTTCCCCGCGGCCCCGCCGCTGTCTGTATGTTTTTAGTATATCACATAGCGGTATGCGGGGCAACAGGAAGTTGACGGCGCAGTTGACAGGTGACAATGAGACGGCGAGGCAACGAAACGCAACGGAGGCGTTTCTCATAATCAAGAAATGCCTCCATTGTTATTTTTGCAATGAATTTCAGCCATCGAGAAAGATAACGCCATATTTCAGCCAAACCGTTTCCCAAAACGAGAAACAAAATTCCCATCGTTTCTCGGGGCATTCTCACCGGTTTTATTCCGGCCGGGGGATGGCCCGAACGCGGAGGATGCCCTCCCGAGCCCGGAGCCCGTCCAGCAGCGCCTCGTCGGGAAGGGCGTTGATGTCCATCAGCGTGTAGGCGTATTCCTTCTTGGATTTGTTGACCATGTTCTCGATGTTGACCCCGGCATCGGCCAGCACGGAGGAGATAAAGCCCACCATGTTGGGGACGTTGCGGTGGGCCAGGCACAGCCGCGCCCCCCCGGAACCGAATTCCAGCTCGATGTTGGGGAAGTTCACCGCGTTGTTGATGCGCCCGAAGCGCAGGTAGTCGGACAGCTCCCGGGCGGCCATAACGGCGCAGTTGTCCTCGCTCTCGGCGGTGGACGCCCCCAAATGGGGGATGGGCAGCACCCGGGGATGGGCGAGCATGGCGTCGGCAGGGAAGTCGGTGACGTAGGCGGCCACCCGTCCGGCGTCCAGGGCGGCCAGCAGGTCGGCGGTATTGACCAGCTCCCCCCGGGCCAGGTTGATCAGCCGCAACCCAGGGCGGCATTGCGCCAGAGCGGCTTGGCCGATCATGCCCCGGGTCTCGTCCCCCAGGGGCAGGTGCAGGGTGAGGTAGTCGCTCTCGGCGTAAATCTGTTTGAGCCCAGCGGCGCGGCGCACGTCCCGGGACAGGCCCCAGGCGGCGTCCACCGACAGGTAGGGGTCAAACCCCAGCACGTCCATGCCCAGGGCCAGGGCGGCGTTGGCCACCATGACGCCAATGGCTCCCAGGCCGACCACGCCCAGCGTCTTGCCGGCCACCTCCCGCCCGGCGAATTGGCTCTTGCCTTTTTCCACCAGGCCGGGCACCTCGGCCCCCTTGCCGGAAAGACCTCTGGCCCAGTCAATTCCCCCGGTAATGTCCCGGGAGGCCAGGAACAGGGCGCACAGGGCCAGTTCCTTCACCGCCCCGGCGTTGGCCCCCGGCGTGTTGAACACCACCACCCCGGCCTCGGAGCAACGGGCCACCGGGATGTTGTTGACCCCGGCCCCCGCCCGGGCGATGGCCTGGAGAGGGGCGTCCAGGGGGAAATCCTTCATGTCCGCCGAACGCACCAGCACCCCGTCGGGGTTCTCGGCGCTGTCGGAACAGGAAAAGAGCTTGGGGTCCAGCTTGTCCAGCCCGATTTTGGCGATTTTGTTGAGGGTGAGAATCTTGTACATCATCCATTCTCCTTCTCGAAGGCCCGTATGAGGTCGGCCAGCTTATCCACGCCCGCCCGGGGCATGGCGTTGTAAATGGAGGCCCGCATACCCCCCACGGCCCTGTGCCCCTTGAGGGAGACCAGACCTTGGGCGGCGGCTTCTCCCACGAACTTGTCGTCCAGGGCGGGATCGCCGGTGAAGAAGGTGACGTTCATCAGGGAGCGAGAACCCTTGTCCACCGGGGCTTTGAACAGCTTAGACGCGTCCAGCGCGTCGTAGAGCACTTGGGCTTTTTCCCGGTTGCGGGCCCCCATGGCGGCAAGGCCCCCCTGCGCCCGCACCCAGTCCAGCACCAGGCCCAGGATATAAATCCCGTAGGTGGGCGGGGTGTTGAGCATGGAGCCGCTTTTAATCTGGACGGCGTAGTCCAGCAGGCCGGGGATGCCTTCCCGGGCGTGACCGGCCAAGTCTTCCCGGAGGATGACCACGGTCAGCCCCGCCGGGCCCATATTCTTCTGCGCCCCGGCGTAGAGAAGTCCGAAGCGGGACACATCCAGCGGCTCGGACAGAATACAGGAGGACACGTCGGCCACCAGCGGCGCCGCCCCGGTGTCCGGGATGTAGGGCCATTTGGTGCCGAAGATGGTGTTGTTCATACAGTAGTGGAAATAGGCGGCGGCGGGGTCGAGCGCAAGCTCGCTCTGGGCGGGGATGCGGGCGTAGTTCTCCCCCTTGAGGTTGACCGCCTCTCGCACCGGGCCCACCTTCCGGGCCTCCTTGTACGCCTTGCCGGAAAACTCGCCGGTGATGGCGTAGTCGGCGCTGGCCCCTTCGGGCAGAAGGGTTAAGGGTACCATGGAAAATTGCAGCGTGGCCCCGCCCTGCAAAAACAGCACCCGATAGCTGTCCGGGATGTTCATCACATCCCGCAGGGCGGCCTCCACCTCCGCGATGATAGCGGCGTATTCCTTGGATCGGTGGCTCATCTCCATGACCGACATTCCGGCGCCCCGGCAGTCGAGCATCTCGGCCGCCGCCCGGGACAGCACCGCCTCGGGCAGCATGGCCGGCCCGGCTGAGAAATTGAAGACACGTTGGCTCACGCGGATTCCCCCCACATCTCTCTTGAAAAATAATGGTATGGCCGCAACGTTTGGCGACCATACCATTATACCACACCCCCCGGCCGTGTCAACGCCGCCGCCGGAAGATTGATAAATTTTGCACAAAGAAGCGGCCGCGCCGGTCTCTTCGTAACGTTCGCGTTTGGCGCGGCCAAGCGGCGTTTCGCCCGGCTCAATACGACCGCCCGCCGTTTCTCACGTATCGCGTTGCTTGTGGCGGGCGTACAGCCGTTCGCCGCCCTTTTTAACGCCTAACGCTTAATTTGTCCCCCCGCCCCAAGCATATACCACAATCAGCCGCTCGGCGGTGAGCATGGCTTCCTCCCGGGTCAGCGTGCCCTGCGGGCTGAACTGGTTGTTGCCCACCCCCTGCATGATGCTGTGGGCTTGGGCGTAGGCCACGTAGGGGACGGCCCAGTCGGAGAGCTTGCCCCGGTCGGCGAAGGTGGGGACGCCGGTCAGCTCCAAGGGGATGCCCCCGGTCTTTTCCACCACGGCGCACAGCAGCTTGGCGGCTTCCTCCCGGGTGAGCTGGGCCGCCGGGGAGAAGGTGGTGTCCGAGGTGCCGTCCACCAGGCCCAGGGCTTTGGCCTTCTCGATGTGCGTTTTGTAGGCGCTGGCGGCGATGTCGGTGAAGGGGGAGGGCCGCGCCTCCGCCGGGCCCTTGGTGTGTTCGTAGATGTTGACCATCAGGGCGGTGATCTCATCCCGGCGAATGGGGGTCTGGTAGGCGCTCAGCAGCGCCTCGGGGATGACCCCCCGGGCGGTGAGGGCGGCCACCTCGGCCACGGCCCAGTCGGAGGGCTCGGAGCCGGGGGGGATATAGGCCAGAAGCCCCCACGCGCCGCCCTTCTCCACAGGGGTGAGGTTGTCCGAAAACCCCCGGGCGCTGTCGTAGGTGAGGGGAACGGCCACCTGACCCGCCGCGTCCACAAAGCCGAACAGCCCGCCTTTTTCCACCAGGGCCAGCCCGCCGGAAAAGTCATACACCTCGTCGTAACTCTGGGGCCCGGCCGCGACGCCGTAGCTGTCGATAAAGCCGCCCTTGCCGTTTCTGTAGACGGCGGCCCGGCCCTCGGCGAAATCCGCCGCCCCATCGTACAGAGCCGGAATCACCAGCTTGCCGGTCGTGTCGATATAGCCGCATTTGCCGTCCTTTTTCACCCAGGCCCGGCCCTGGGAAAAGTCCCCGGCGTCGTCGTACTGGGCGGCCGCCACCCAACGGCCGGTCTTGTCGATGAACCCGCAGCCCGCCTCGGCGAAGACGCAGGCCAGACCCTCCTGGAAGGCATAGGCGGCGTAGTACGCAATGGGAACGACCTGCTTGCCGGTCTTGTCGATATAGCCCCAGCGCTGGTTCAGGCCCACCACCGCCAGGCCCTCGCTGAAGACATAGGCCGTGTCATAGGTAAAGGGAATGACCGTCCGCCCCGCCGCGTCCACATAGCCCCATTTTCCGTCTTTTTTTACCGCGACAAGGCCCTCGGCAAACCCGTGGGTGTCCTCGTACAGCGCCGGGACGGCCAGGGCGCCGGTCTTGTCGATGTAACCGTACTTTCCGCCCGTTTCCACGATGGCCAGGCCCTCGTCAAAATTCGCCGCCAGGTCGTACCGGTAGGGGATGACCAGTTTGTTTGTCTGGTCTATGTACCCCCACTTGTCCCCTTGCAGCACAGGCGCCAGCCCTTCCACAAAGTCATAGGCGTAGTCGTAGCTCACCGGAATGACCACCCTGCCGGTGCGGTCGATAAACCCCACCTTGCCGCCCTTATAAACCGTGAACAACCCCTCGGAGACGGGGTCCACCTTGTCATAGGCCAGCGTCGGGGCCACCAGCACCCGAACCTGCCCCTCCGCCGCTTCCGCCACAAGGGACAGCGGCGCTACCAGCAAAACAAACGCCAACCAAAGAGCCCCCAGCCCCTTCACCCATTTCAGTTTCATATGTTTCCCTCCCAGGCGGACACCCCGCCCTATCAAACATCCGTCCCGCACCAGGATACCGTATAGTATATCGTATATTATAACCCTTGCCCCACAGGCTGTAAAGGAAGAAAATTATGCGCCCCAACAGCGAGGGACTTCATTTAGTCCGTCAGAAAAGTCTGATACGCGAAACAGCGGGCAGGGAGATGGTGTGAAAGGGGGGCGACAGCCCCCGCCTTCGCGTGCTGTTCCCGTCCGCGGACGATAGCTTTGACGCGTCACGCCTGTCAATCGTCAATGGCCCACAGGGCCGGCGTCACCGGCGGCGTCCACCCCGCCAAGGTGGTGTGCGCCTGGAGGCAGCGGTACCGACCCCCCTCGAACAGGCGGATGTCCCCCGTCTGCACGATTTCCCCCGGGATCCAGGTCAGAGGGGCGTCCCCCGGGATCTGTACGGCGGCGAACAGGCTGACCGCCGTGTCCGGCGTCCAGTCGGCCTGGGCGGTGTGGGCGGCCAGCGCCCGGTACAGCCGCCCCCCGTAGCCCACCACGTCGCCCGCCTGATAGGCCTGTCCCGGCGTCCACAGGTCAAACAGCGCCTCGTTTTCCTTCAGCGCCCCGTCGTCGGCCGACCGCAGGCTCTCTTGGGCCAAGCGGCGCAGAGCGTCCTGCCGGGCCTGGTCGGTGGTCGGGCGTCCCCGGGCCCGGAGCGCCGCCCGACGGGCTTCGGTCTCCGGCGAGACTTCCGCCGGAAGGGTTTCCACCGCTCCGTCGCTGTGTATGATTTTTCGCTCTCCCATCAAACTTCCTCCTCTTCCTCAAGCGGATCCGTCGGCAGTCCGACGTCCCGCAGCGCGTAAACCTGAAACCGCATCCCCGCCGGGAAGGGGTATTCCCCCCCGAAACGGATCCGGTCGCCGAACCCCTCCTCCCGGCGTACCAGCGGGCTTGTGTCGAATCCCCCGCCGAACATGTTGTGGATCTGGAAAAATGCCGCGTCGCCAAACACGCCGCCCCCGGCGCGGTTGAGCGTGATCCGGGCCCGGCAGTCGCCGAAGGGGGGATAGATCTCCCAGGCCGGGCCCCACCAGCCGCCTCCCGTAAAGTAGGAGGGCTCCGCCCCCTTTTCGTCCTCCCCCGCGTCTATGGCGAAGACCCCTCCGTAAGCCCCGTCCAGCAGGATGAACAGGGCCGCGAGCTGGAAGGGCGCCGTCACCGGGAACTCGACCTCGGTGGTCTCTTCGTCGGAGACGGTGTACACCCCGATCCGCTCCCACCGGACGGAAGGCAGCGCGCTCCCCGCCCCGCCCCCGGGCAGGACGAAGTCCAGCACGGCGGCGCTGGCCGTGCCGCTGTTGACCACCGAGGCGGGCGCGTCCGACCCGGCGGCGGTCACCGTACCCACCGCCACTGTCGCCGCCGCCCCCGGGTTTCCCTGGGAACCGGGCTCACCGGGGAGACCTTGGGGCCCTTGGGGGCCTTGGGGACCGGGGTCGCCCGTGTCCCCTTTGGGGCCTTGCGCACCCGGAGCGCCCTGGGGGCCGGGGACGCTCGTGCCGCCCCCGTCGCCGCTGTCTCCCTTGTCCCCTTTATCTCCCTTCGGCCCTTGGGGGCCGGGATCGCCGGGGTCGCCCTTGGGCCCTTGGGGGCCTTGTCCCCCCGCGCCGCCCTGGCCCGGCGGCAGGGCGGCCACCGTCTCCCCCGCCAGGTTGAGGAAATCCGTCCCCTCCGCCCCTTCGGCCAGGGCCACAAAGGCCCGCGCCTCCAAGCCGGACAAGATGTCCCCGTGGGTTTCGCCCCCCGGCTGCCCGTCCGCCACCGAGGGGGCGAAGGTCACCGTCAGCGTGTCCGACCGGGCCACAATCGTCTCCCCCGCTTCGCCGGGAGCGGTATAGGTCACCTGCACCCGGGCCAGGGGGTGTCGGGTGACCGCAAAGGGCAGGGCAAAGGCCTCTCCGCCCAGAGGGTAGTACAGGCAGCCCCCCGGCGTCTCGAATTCCAGGCGCTTTTGGCGGTCGGCCAGGGACGGCGGCCCGGCCACGGTCACCGAAACGCTCCGGTGATCCCCCATGGCCCCCCAGCGGGTGGTCTCGCAGCTCAGCCGCCGGTCTTCCCCCACAGTCAACAGGATATTCATACCGCTTCAGCCTCCCGTGCCCGTTTCAAAAGTTGCCCGTTTGGTGATTTTTGGGGGAGAAAAATATCCACCATCTCCATCATCGGCTTGCCCAGCGCATGGGCCATGTCGGTCAGATCCAACAGGTTTGGATCCTGTTTCCCGTTGACAACCCTGTGCAGCTTCTGTTTTCCCCATCCCATCTGCCGCGCCATCTCCGCGGCGGTGCGGTAGCGCCCGTAAATGAGACTTCTCAGTTTCGCCTGGTTCATACCCTCATCTCCTTCTATTTGTTGTCCGTTTGGTGACAACCAGAGAATACCATAGAACCCGGCATGTGTCAAGCGTTTGGTGACAAATCGGGGGAAACTTCCTCATTTTGTCTTGATTTTGGTGACAGCGTGTGGTATACTGAGCCCAGCGGCCCGGCCGATCCCTCTATCCCGCCGGTCGGTCCGCCAGAAGGAGCGGTCAAATGATGAGCGAAATCAATATGCAATTTGGACGGCGGCTCAAACAGGCCCGGCAGGAGCGGCAGATGACCCTCGAGGCGATGGGGCGGCTGCTCGGCACCTCCAAGCAGGTTCTCTCCCGCTACGAAAACGGTCTGCGCTCCCCCAAAGTCAACGTCGTGCGCCTCTACGCCGAACGTCTCGGCGTCGATGTGCGCTACCTGATCGGGGAGACCGACCGGCGGCGGGAGACGACGCCCGAACGCGCCCCCGAGCGCAAAGAGGTCTCCGTGATCAGCCGCAACGGCGACAAAAAAGTCTACAACGTGGACGCCGATGTGGCCAACTGGGTCTGCGACCTCCTGGACGATCCGGCCAAGCTGGGCGCGCTCCTGACGGAGGACCCCGCCCCGGAGACGCGGGCGTGAGTTCGCCCCCGCCGCCCGCTTACGAGGCCCCCTCTTACTACGGGGTCTATAAAGGTGTGCGCAACGCCGCCTGGCGGCTGCTGCTCCGGGTGGGGGCCGACGCCCTGCCGGTCTCCTGCGCCGAGACCGCCCGGCGGCTGGGTATCCCCGTCCTGGGGTACGCCCAGGGCCTGCCCCTGCTGCGCGCCATGGGCCTCACCGACCACTGCCGGGACAACGACGGCTTCGCCGTCCACGTGGGCCACCGGTGGTGCATCTTTCTCAGCAACGCCCTGCCCCCCGGCGTCAACCGGGACTTCACCCTGGCCCACGAGTTGGGCCACGCCGTGCTGGGCCACGCCCCCGAGGAACGCCGGGACGCGGACCGGGGCCGGGTGCGCTTCACCCGGGCCAACACCCGGGAATGGGACGTCGGCCTGGAACGGGACGACATCCTGGAGCGGGACGCCAACATGCTGGCCGCCCGGCTGCTCTCCCCCGCCTGCGTGCTATGGGGCCTGGGCCTGCGCACCGCCGAGGACATCGCCCGGGTCTGCGGCCTGCCCCTCGCCGTCGCCCGACAGCGGGCCGCCCGCATGGCCCTGCTCTACCAGCGGGATCTGTTCCTCCGGGACAAAACCGAACAGGCCCTCTTCGCCCGCTTCCTCCCCTACCTCCAAGCCCAAGGCCCCCTGCCCCAGCCCTGCGCCAACAAATTGGCGGCCCTGAACGTGGGCCAATAGTCTCGCGGAAGACAGAAGACAAAGGAGGCCCGGAACATGAAACCGAAATTTGACACACTTGCGCATTGGCACATGATGGGCAAAAACGTCCGCGTTCGCTGCTTTAACGGTAGCGTTTTTGATGGCGTTTGGGACGACTGGGCCAGCGAACTGGACAACGAGCCGAATGGGGAATGTATCACCATCCTCACAAACAACGGCGGAATACCGGTCGAATTCATTGTTGACGAAATCGAAAGCATGACCCTCTTGGCGGAACGTTCTTAACAGGAGGCGCAAGCCACATAAAGGTTCGCAAATGCGGGTACTGTGGCCGCCTGTTTGACGCGGAGGCCGAGTTTTGCGGGCATTGCTGGTTCAGCTTCGCCCGGACGATTTCGTGGACGTGGACGAAACCAAGGCGTTCATTCACGGCTACACCAACGAGGACAGGCAAGCCAAACAAAAGTAATCCCCAGACCCCCCAAGCGCATGATAAGCACTCAGCCCACCAGGGCCGGGCGCTTTTCTTTTGCCCCAAAAACCTCCGGCGCGAGAACAGAAGACAGAGGCGCAGAAGACAGAGGCGCAGAAGACAGAACCGGTGAGACTTATTTTCCGTCCCCGTCCTCGCGCTCTGTCCTCTGTCCCCTGTCCTCTCTCAGCTGAAGCTGTCCAGCACGTGTCCTACGGCGCGCAGGGCGCGGCCCGCGCCGGATTTGAGCTTGCGCTTGTCGGTGGGCAGCATGAAGGCGGTGGTCGCCGCCCCCACCAGCAGGCCCACGCCGACGCCCTTGAAAAAGTTGCTCGCGTGATACATAGAAAAACCCTCCTTGATAAAATGTGCGCCCGGCGGCGCGGAAAATCGCTTCGCCAAAAAAATATCCGGCCATAGTATACCCCCAAACCGCCCCCTTCACAGTGGAAAAACATTCCGGCCCCAGCGGTCGGACGGCGGCGGCCCCCGACGATTTGTTGTCGGCGATTCGCGGTTCGCCGTCTTTACTTGCCGCCGAAAATTTGGTACAATGCGGGTATCCTGTTTTTCTGAAAGGGGTTTCACGGTTCATGGCTTACATCGCTCCCTTCCGCGCCCTGCGTTATGATACCGACCGGGCCGGCGAACTCGGCGAACTCTGCTGCCCGCCTTACGACATCATCTCCCCCGTCGGCCAGGCCGCCCTGGAGGCCCAAAGCCCGTACAACGTCATCCGGCTGGAGCGCCCCCTGGGGGAAGACCGCTACCGCCGGGCCGGGGAAACCCTGCGCCGCTGGCTGTCCGATGGTATCCTCCGCCGGGACGGCGACCCCGCCTACTATGTCTGCCGGATGGACTTCGCCGAGGGCGGGGCGCCCCGGTCGGTGTACGGCTTTTTTGCCCGGGTGGGCCTGGAACCCTTCGGCCAGGGCAGCGTCCTGCCCCACGAGGAGACCCTTTCCAAGGACAAATCAGACCGGTTTTCCCTAATGGAGCAGACATTTTGCAACATCAGCCCGATTTACGGCCTGTACAGCGACCCCACCGGCGGGGCCGACGCCCGGCTCCGGGCCGCCATGTCCGCCCCCCCGGAGTCCGCCTTCACCGACGGCGACGGGGTCACCCACAGCCTGTGGACCGTGACCGACCCCATCGCCCAGGCCGCCCTCACCGGGGCGCTGGCCGACCGGCGGATCTACCTGGCCGACGGCCACCACCGCTACGAAACGGCCCTGTCCTTTTTTGAGGCGAAACGCCGGAGCCACGTCCCCCTCGCCGGGGATCCCTTGGGGGGGGTGCTGATGATGCTGGTCGCCCTGGATCACCCGGGGCTTGTGGTGTGGCCCACCCACCGGCTGGTGCACGGCCTGCCCGATTTTGACCCCAACGCCCTGACGGCCGCCCTGGCCGAGGACTTCACCGTGACCCCCTGCCTCGCCGAGCCCGAAGCCCTCGCCGCCGCCCTCGCCGCGTCGCCCCGCACGGTCGGCCTGTACTCCGGCGGCCCGGCGGCCCTCCTGCTCACCCTCCGGAACCCAGAGGCCATCCGTCAAGCCTTGCCCCACAAGAGCGACGCTTACCGCGCCCTGGAGGTCTCCCTCCTTCACGCCCTTATTTTGGAGCCCCGCTTGGGCATCGGCCGGGCCCAGCTGGCCGACCAAACCTACCTGACCTACACCCGCAGCCTGCCCGAAGCGCTGGACGGGGTGCGGGGCGGCGGCCATCAGTGCGCCTTCCTGCTGCCCTCCACGCCGGTGCCCATGATCGGAACCGTGGCCGACGCCGGGGAGCGGATGCCCCAAAAATCCACCTACTTCTACCCCAAACTCGCCACCGGCCTGGTCATCAACCCCCTGGACGATTGACAAAAGCGGTTCTCAGAACAGAAAAACGGCATATAAAGCCGTTTCTTCGTCCATGATAAAGCGAGAAATTTCCCGGCGCAAAATAGGGAATTCAGTCGTTCCAGGTCGAAGCGTCATTTCTCATCTTTGGGAATTCTCACGGGCGGCGGATTCCCGGCAAAATTTCGTCCTCGCTGCCCCCCCGGCCATCCTTCGTTGAATCGAGGTTCACATGTATAGCGATTTGGAAACCGAGCGCCTCCGGTTGCGCCCCTCCGGCCCGTGGCTCACCGCCGCCGTGACCGACTATTTTCTGCGCAACCGAACCTTTTTGCGCCCCTATGAACCCTGGCGGGAGGAGGCGTTTTTTACCCTGGCCTTTCAGCGGCGGCTTCTCCGGGAGGAGTGGCGGGCCATGGCGGCCGGGTCCCAATACCGCTTTTGGGTGATCCTCCGGGAGACCGCGGACCGCATCGTCGGCTCGGTGGCCCTGACCAACGTCCTCCGGGGCTCCGCCCTGTCCTGCTACCTGGCCTACCGCGCCGACGCCGCCCTGCAAAACCGGGGCTATACCACCGAAGCCGCCGCCCGCCTGCTGGAGTTCGCCTTCACCCAGCTCGGCCTGCACCGGGTGGAGATGAGCATCATGCCCCGGAACAAACCCTCCCTCCGTGTGGCCCACAAGCTGGGCTTCATCTGCGAAGGCCTTTCCCCCGCCTACCTCAACATCAACGGCGCCTGGGAAGACCACGTCCGCCTATCCAAACTAAACCCCACCTGGCTGACGGAGAAAAATTAAGAATAAAAAATGAAAATTTGAGGAGCCGCTGCGCGGCCATTCAATCATCGCGCCGCGGCGCGATTCCACAATTCTTAATTCGCCTGTGCCCCGAGGGGTATCATTTTTAATTCTTCATTGAAAACGAACCTCCTCCGTCCAAAGAAAAGAGGTACCCCCCATGAAACCCACAACCCACACACCCCCTCGTCCCACCATGCCCTATCTGATCCGAAACGGACGGCTCATCGACCCGGACACCGGGGTGGATAAGCTGTGCGACCTGTACCTGCGAGGCGGGGTGGTCGAACGGATCGCCCCGCCGGGGGACTATACCCCCCCCGGGGTGTATGACACCGTGGACGCCGCCGGGCTGGTGGTCTGCCCCGGCTTGACGGACGTCCACACCCACCTGCGGGACCCGGGCCAGACCCACAAGGAGGACATCGCCTCGGGCAGCCGGGCCGCCGTCCTGGGCGGGGTCACCAGCCTGCTGTGTATGCCCAACACCGAGCCGCCCCTGGACAGCCCCACCCTGGTCGCCGGGGTGTGCGAACGGGCCGCCCAGGCCGATTTGGTGCGCGTCTACCCGGTGGGCGCGCTCACCGAACGCCTGGCCGGGGCCCGGCTGACCGACTTCGAGGCCCTGAAGGCGGCGGGGGCGGCCGCCCTGTCCGACGACGGCAAGCCCTTGGCCGACGCCGCCCTGATGGAGGAAGCCCTCCGCCGGGCCGCCGCCTTGGGCCTGCCGGTGCTGTCCCACTGCGAGCCGGAGACGCCCCAGGCCCTGCGGGAGATCGAGCTGGCCGAGCGCACCGGCGGCCCGGTGCACCTCTGCCACGTCAGCCGCCGGGAGACCGTCGAGCTCCTCCGGGCCGCCAAAGCCCGGGGCGTCAGGGTGACCGCCGAGACCTGCCCCCACTACATTTGGTTCACCCGGGCCGACACGGAGCGCATCGGCGCCAACGCCAAAATGAATCCCCCCCTGGCCGAGGAGTCGGACCGCCAGGCCGTCGTCGAGGCCCTCCGGGACGGCACCATCGACATCCTGGCCACCGACCACGCCCCCCATCACCCCAGCGAGAAGGCCCAGCCCTTCCCCAAGGCCCCCAACGGGGTCATCGGCCTGGAAACCCTGCTGGCCGCCGCCCTCACCGCCCTGTACCACACCGGGCTCATGCCCCTGCCCCGGCTACTGCACACCATGACCGCCGCCCCGGCCCGCCTGGCCGGACTGCCCGCCGGACGGGTGGGGGAGGGCCGCCCCGCCGACCTGACCCTCTTCGACCCCGACGCCCCCTGGCGCGTGGAAGCCCGCCTCATGGCCTCCAAATCCCAAAACACCCCCTTCGACGGCATGACCCTCCGGGGCCGGGTCATCCACGTCTTCGTGGACGGCAAACACCGGGTAAAATACTCGGCGATAAACCGCGTTTAAGCCCCCCGGAGAAACCAACGGACAGACTTTGGCAACAAATTGCCCCCCTCGGCGTTGGCCGAGGGGGGCAATCCTTGTCTTGCTTGCTTTCCCTCGTCTATGCGGGGAACTTTTCGATGTAGCGCTGGTAGAACAGGGCGACTTCGGCCCGGGTGGCGGTGCCCTTGGGGACGAGGGTGGTGCCGGTGCGGCCCTGGAGGAGCCCGATGGAGACCGCCCACTTTGTGGCGGGCAGCGCCCAGTCGGACACCTGCGCGGCGTCGGTGTACGCGGACAGGTCGACCGCGGCGCTGACGTCCTCGCCCTTGCTCTTGGCGTACCGGTAGAGAATGGTTACCAAATCCTCACGGGTAATGGGATCGTTCCAGCCGGAGCGGCCGTCGGTGTAGCCCAGGAGGAGCTCGCTTTGCGCCGCCCAGAGGACGCCGTCGGCGTACCATTCACCGGCCACAACGTCGGAGAAGGGGGCCTCGCCGGTGACGGCGGGCTTGCCCTCGAGACGGTAGAGGATGGTCGCCATCATGCCCCGGGTCAGCTGGCCGTTGGGGGAGAAGGTGCGGTCGCCGGTGCCCACCATGAGACCCAGGTCGGTGAGCGCCTGAATGGCGTCGTAGAAGAAGTGGCCCTCGGGCACGTCGTCGTAGTAGGGCTCCGACGGGACGGCGAGAGGGGGATTCGTGGGCGGGACGACGGGGGTGGTGGGCGTCGAGGGCCCGGAGGTCTCCCGCTGGAAGGAGGCGGACAGCGCGCGGGCGTCCGCCGCGGTGAAGGTATAGGCGGCGCTGTTGGAGACCCGTTGCGGCGCGGCGGGGTCGGTCACGTCGTACCAACCGTCAAACGCGTAGCCGCTGTTGGGTGTGGCGGTCACCGTGACCGGCGTGCCGACGACGTAGTCGCCGCCGCCGGTGACCGTTCCG